>QZKU01000128.1 GCA_003598085.1 Candidatus Abyssobacteria bacterium SURF_5 | reverse complement strand
AAACACCAAAGCTATCACTCAGAAGAAAAAGAACAAAAGCCGCCCTCGATCAAACTTTCCTACAGAAATTACTCGGAATTTAGATGCGTAAGCCCTGCCTTGTCAACGACGCCAAGAAGCTGATAGCCGTGGTCGTTTCCCGGTTCGAGTATGGAAAGAGCTACCCGCGGATTATGAGAAATGTTTTCCAGCGTCTGATAGCAGAACCAGTCTTCGAATGCGACCCGTTCCTCGTTCACCACGCGCAGCCCGCGAGCAGCGGCGATATGGGGCCGCCCATCAACGCCGGAAGTGGCAATCTGTACAATCTGGTTCTCAACGGCCATCTTTCTCACGAGCGGAGGAATTCTCATACGCAACCACTTCTGCCGCAGCCAGGGACAGGCAGAGAAAGTATGACGGTATGCTTCGCAAATCCGAGTGCTTTTTGAGCAAGAGGCCAGGAGAAGCCGTGACTGGAATTATCTCATGCCGCCTGTACATGCCGGATATACCGTTCACCGGACTTCTCAACTGCCTCTTTCGCCCCTTTCGGGATCATCTTTCCCCACCACGCGCTGTAGATTCGATCAAATTCATACGGTCTAAGTGCTTCCATGATCCCGCGAATAGCAGGGGGCGGCAATGGTATCAGATTCGGATAGCTGTACATGAAACTGACATAGCGGGCATCCTTTGCCACGCCCATCGTGTCGCCCACTAGCAAAACCCCTTTTCCGGCGGCCCCATGCCGCCAATGCAGGACCGAACTCCCATCAAAATGCCCCCCGCATTGGATGATCGTTACCCCCGGCAGTATCTCCTTTGCGTCATCCCAATATTGAATGACCGGGTCCGGCCGGACGACCCATTTCTTATCGGCAAGGGGGATGTAGACCGGCGGGCGACCAAGACCATGGCTCCATTCAACAATCGAAGAATAAAAATGAGGATGTGACACCGCGATGCCTTTCACTCCGCCCATCTTTTCGATTCTCTCAACTGTCTCCTCATCTATATAGCTGATGCAGTCCCACAGAACATTGCCCGCTTCCGTTCGAACCAGATAAGCGACCTGCCCGATCGCAAAATCGGGTTGCGTATGAATACCAACCAAACCCGGCTCGAGTTCCCGAAACTCGTTTCGGTATCCTTGCGTTTTCATCTCCGAAAGCGTCGTCCACTGCTGCCCCTCCGCATTCAAATATTGGCGTTCATCTTCGCAGATGATGCAATTTTCCGGAGGCCGTTTGCTCTCTTTGTACTGCGCGCCACATGTCACACAGATGTAATTTTCCATTGACTCTGCCTCCTTTCGTCCATGTGTATCCTATTCAACTATGTTTTTATCCGGACCGAAAGGAAACTTCACGCCGGTTCACCTACATGAATAAAAGTAAAATAGAAAGGCCGCGAAGGGTATATCCCCTCCGCGGCCAACGAGGAACCAGATAGTGTCAGCGGCAGATTATCCGTTCACCAATATCATATTGAGCTGAACCGCTTGGCGGGTGAAAACTAATGAGTTACGCGCGCGCCGTCCGGTCCGTGTATGACCTTCACTCTCTCACCGGAGACGAAGGTCTCATCTGCCGCCTGCACAATCGCAAGCGTCTCACCGGAATCCATATCAATGGTTATTTCCAATCCGTTCTGGCGCGTGACCCCTTCTTCGACGGCTGATCCCGCAAGGGCGCCGCCCACGCCTCCCGCCGCTATTCCGATTATCTGACCCGAGCCGTCGCCGATCGCGCTGCCGAGTGCACCGCCGAGAACTCCGCCCGCTATTGTCCCGAGGCCCGATTTTGTTCCCTCAATCTGCACCGGCCTCACACTGACCACTGTGCCCTCGCGCACCGTCTGCACCTGGCGCGCTTGATCGCGAGAATAGGCGCTGCCGGACATGCTCGAGGCGCAACTCGTAAGCGTAACGGCCATCAAAGCGGCAACTACCATAGCTTTCATTTCACACCCCTTTGAATAACTGAATCAATCCGGCCTATCATTTTACTTTACCGCGTTTTCTCGCGAAAATCAAACCAATCGGGCGCAAACCGTTGCTCAACATGCAATCACAGGCGTATGCGCGACCTTCGATAAGTTCGGGGAAGCTCTCACGCATCTCACTGCGCCAGCGCGACGTCCATTTCCTTCGCGATACTGACCGCCTCCCGTATCATCTGGTTGCTGAAGCCCCATTCGTTATCGTACCAACTCATTACCTTAATCAGATTCCCGTCGACCACCTGCGTCATCGCCAGATCAACGACCGATGCGCGGGGGTCTTTGATGATGTCGGCCGACACGATTGGGTCCTCGGAAACACCCAGAATCCCTCGGTATCTCTCGGACTGCGACTCTTCCCTGAAAATTGAATTGATTTCCTCAACTGAAGTCAAGCGTTCCGTCAGAAAAATAATGTCGGCAATCGATCCGACAGCCACAGGCGCGCGGACCGCCACCCCATCGAATTTTCCCTTGTATTGAGGCAGAGCCTTGGTGGTCGCGATGGCGGCGCCGGTGGAAGTCGGCACAAAATTCGCCGCCCCCGCCCGGCCCCGTCGCCACTTCTTGCTTGGACCGTCTACGATTTTCTGAGATGAAGTATACGCATGCAGGGTAGTCATAATGGCTTTTTGGAAACCGATTCTGCGTCCGATGATCTCGACTACGGGGGCAATGCAGTTCGTCGTACAACTCGCGCACGAGATCATCTCGAGCGAACCGTCTGCATGATTCACCCCATGAACAACGGTGGCGACATCCTCGCTCTTTGACGGAGCCGACAGGATCACGTGTTTTGCACCTGCCTCGATGTGTTTTTGCATGTCACCTTTTGCGGTGAACATCCCGGTACATTCAAATACGATATCGACCCCCTTTTCTTTCCATGGAAGTTGGGCGGGGTCTTTGACGTTCAAAACCTC
The DNA here is from genome assembly GCA_003598085.1 of Candidatus Abyssobacteria bacterium SURF_5. Taxonomy (NCBI): domain Bacteria; kingdom Pseudomonadati; phylum Candidatus Hydrogenedentota; class Candidatus Abyssobacteria; species Candidatus Abyssobacteria bacterium SURF_5. The sequence goes on along the minus strand of QZKU01000128.1, from coordinate 205,471 downwards.
ATATTCTCTGCCTTCGATCACCAACTTGTTATCGCGGGCCTCAACGCTCTTTTCATATCTGCCGTAGACCGAATCATACTTCAGCAGATACGCAAGGTTGTCGGCCGGCACGATGTCGTTTACCGCCACCAGTTCGAGTTCCGGCGTTTCCAACACGAGCTTGAAGGCGGCGCGACCAATGCGCCCCATTCCGTTAATTGCGACTTTCGCCATTGAATTTCCCTCCTTACAACAAGCGCGCCATGGAGTCGCAGGCGCCGAAAATCTGTTTCAATCAAAGATGATAAGCGGCTTTATGATGTTATCGCCTTTCGTTTCCATCAAGTGGAACGCCTTCTCGATCTCGTCAAAACCGAACGTGTGCGAAGTCAAAGGCGTCGGGTCGATTCGCCCGTTCTCGATCATCCTCAACAGCCGCTTCATCCGCTCCTTGCCGCCCGGGCACAGGCCGGTCCGGATGGTTTTATCACCCATCCCAACCCCCCATTCGACGCGCGGAATCTTGACGTAGTCTCCTTTGCCGTAGTACCCGATCGAGGAAATGGTGCCGCCCGGGCGGGTCACTTTTATGCAGGCCTCAAACGTCGCTTGCGATCCTAGCGATTCGATGCTCGAATCCACTCCGCTGCCATCGGTAAGATCAAGTATCGCCTTGACGGGATCACGATCCTTGAAGTCGATCACCAAATCGGCTCCGTATCGTTTGGAAAGCTCTTTGCGCCGGGGGATCGATTCTACAGTGATGATCAGTCCCGCTCCCAAAAGCTTTGCACCCGCGGTCGCCATCAGCCCCACCGGACCTTGCGCGAATACCGCCACAATGCCCCCGACAGGGATATTCGCGTTCTCGGCGCCCATGAAGCCTGTCGACATCATGTCGCACGTGTAAACGGCCGCCTCGTCGGGAACGGAATCGGGAATAGGCGCAAGGTTGGCTTCGGCGTCATTCACATGAAAGAAGTCGGAAAACACGCCGTCTTTCGTGTTTGCGAACTTCCAACCGCCGAGCATCGTGGTGCACTGTGAAGTGTAGCCGCGAAGACAGTTTTCACAGTGATAACACGGCGTAATCGCATTGACGGCGACGCGGTCGCCTTCTTTGACGTGCCTGACCTCGCTGCCGAGCCGATGCACTATGCCAACGGCCTCATGGCCGAGGGTGAGATCCCTGCGCTCGGCGATACCGCCCAACACCGTGTGCGCATCCGACGTGCAAATAAGCGCCCTGGTCGTTCTTATGATCGCCCCATTCGGGCCGGGATCCTCGGGAATCGGCTTTTCAACAATGCCCACCTCCCCGATCCCTTTCATCACAAAGGCTCTCATCGTTCTCCTCTCCGTGAGAACGCCGCCCTGTCTATGCTCAGCCATATGGCAAAACCTTCCTTTCGTTTATTTTTTCGTTCACCTGTATTTGCTGTAATATCAATCTAGTAGAGGATAAGTATAGGACAACCCTTCCTCTTTTTAGATTAACAATATGCGGGCGCGCGTGCTAATGTTCGCGATTGTCAAGGGCTCCACTCGCCCTGACACATCCGCCTTGTTGCGTTCCAACTGGGGTGAGCCCTGAGGCAATACTACTTTTTGAATTGGTGTTCGGGACAGAAATAAGCAGTTCTTCCCAATATTTTTGCGCGCGAAAGCTTTTTACCGTCCTTCGGACATCGACCGTCCCTGCTCCGATGTGACAGCAGAAAAGACTCCGGTATTTTCCGGGAGTCAGCCTGACACTCGATTACCTCCTCGAGCACCTGCTTCATGGAGCGAAACAGATGCTTAAGGGCCGCTTCGTCCAAATCGCGAGCACGCGTTTCGGGATGGACTCCCGCCTGAAAAAGGATCTCGTCCGAATAGATATTCCCGATGCCGGCGATGAGCTTCTGATTCATTAGTATCGCTTTTATCTTGCCGATTCGCCCCGCGACTATTTTTCGAAATGCGTCGAGATCAAGATTCGAGGCAAGAGCATCCGGCCCAAGGGACTTCAGTTCGCGCAATCGATCGGCATCCTCTACCAGCCCGACCCTTCCAAAGATGCGCTGGTTCACAAACGCCAACCTGTCGCCATTGGTGAACTGGATCAAGACGCGCGTGTGTCGCGGCGGCTCCTGACCGTCCGTGAGATAGGCGAGATAGCCGGTCATGCCGAAATGCAGCGTTAACGAGCCGTCATTGCTTACATTTGCGAGAAGATATTTGCCGCAGCGCACGGAGTCCGTAAACTTCTTTTTTGCTAATGCGAGTTGCAGTTTTCGCGGCGAAATGTCGTCGAGCATGCGGCGATCAAGCACATCCACCCTTTCGATTGTCCGGCCGAGCGAGGTCGACTCAAAATACCGCCGGAACGTTTCAACATCCGGAAGCTCGGGCATGAAGATTTTCCCTCTTTGCAGTGGCGCGGCCGCTCATCGAGCAAGATCGAAATGGGGACGGAAGGAGCTGAAAAGGTCCAGGTACTGCTCCAGGTATCGCGTCAGCAGGAAATTTCGCTTCACGGTTTCTCGCGCCTTCTCCCCCATTTCCATCCGCAAGTCCTTGTTCCTCAGCAGGCGCACGATTCGATCGGCGGCCTCTTCATTTGAGGATACCAGATAGCCGTTCACGCCGTCTTCAATTTGAAGTCGAATTCCGCCGACGTCGCCCCCGATAACGGGCGTCCCCTTCCACATCGCTTCGGCAACCGTGAGGCCGAATCCCTCCCGCAGCGACTTCTGCAGGACCACGTCGGCCTTCCGTTGGAGAGCATTCACCAGAGCAGTGTCTTGATGGCTCATGATAATTATTCGCTCTTCGCGCGAGTCCATCAGCGACTGGTATACCTCCGCGCCCTCCGGGTCGTCGGTTGCCACGTTCCCGAGCAAAACCAGCGTGGCATCCACCTGCTTGCGCGCAATTTTGAATGACTCGATAACACCGACAGGGTCCTTCCACCGGTCGAAACGCGATATCTGAACGACGAGCGGCAGGTCCGTGGGAATGTGATAATGCGCCAAACGCTCTTCGATCTCGTCCACCCGCATCTCCCGATTCAAAATCGAGAAGGGATTAATGGCCGGAACGAAGACAACCTGGGGCGCCTTCAAATCTTCCCGTTCATACATCCTCGAACTGAGGATGACCGCGTCGTACCTCTCGATGAACTGCTTGAGGTAATCCCATGCCTGCCGATTCGGAGACGTCAGGTCCACGTGACAACGCCAAATCCAAGGCCCGCGCCGCCGGTAATGGTTGATCATCGGGAGCGGCTGAGGATCATGGATGATCACCATGTCGTGCGTCAGATGATTCCGCAGAGAGTTTTCATGTATCACTTCTTCGTAAATCTCCTTTTTCCGCCGTGAAAGGTTTATCTCACCCCCTTGCAGCGCATTATGGAATTTCTTTGTAATTGAAAAAAAATCGGGCGATCCCTGAATGATGCGCCAGCCTGTCTTGATTCCCACGCTGTTCATGAGGAGCGTCAGCGACGAAAGCATCTCTGCGACCCCGCCGCCGTAATATGTCGAGTTGATGTTCGCTACGTGCAAATCATGCAGCGGTTTGGCCTTCTTCATGATCCGCTCAACAGCCTTGCCACCGATCAACGGTTCATAATCCTGAATGCTGGACATATTGCTGGTCGTGTCCACGCGTCACCCCCTCGAGTTGTCATGAGCGCTTATATTCCCACACCAATGCGTTTTTCCCACTTTGCCATGAATCCGGCAAAAGGTAAAGGTAATGCACGCAAAATTTAACGAATGCGCGCATCCAAAAACAACTATGAATCATTTTGCCGCCCGCTTGATCTCCACCCGGCTCTTGCGTGCGACAAATCAGGGGTAGTTCGTACAAGGCTTCTTTTATTCCCTTGCGCTCGACACCCAGTACGAGAATGAGTTTTACGGCGGGCTCTCAGTTAGCTTCTTCTTCTGGGATTAGTGGAAAAAAACCTCACCCCCCTTGCGGAAAAGAGGACCTGTTGGCATTATTCTAGTAATGGTTATTACTCTCAAACGGGATGCGGCCCCTGCATGAGCTCTTCGCGACAGTTGAGGATGACGCGCCAGCGGCAGACTATCCTGGAAGAACTGCGTTCCGCCGGCTCACATCCATCGGCCGACGAGGTTTATGCGCGCGTGCGCAAACGCCTGCCGCACATCAGTCTCGGGACGATCTATCGCAATCTGGAAATCCTGTGCGAGCATGGGCTTGCTAAAAAATTGGAATACGGGCAAAGACGCTACGACGGCCGCCTGGAGAACCATTATCATGTGCGCTGTCTCCGTTGCGGGAATATACAGGATGTACAGGCCGGTCGACTGAGTGAACTCGAACAAAACATCGGCAGAGAGACCGACTTTATAATTGTCGGACATCGTTTGGAGTTTATCGGGATCTGTCCGGACTGCCACCGGAAGGAGCCGGACGCGGGTATTCTATCGTGAGAAGGAGAGAAAGCATGAGATTGGGTGGAACGAAAACAGAACGAAACATCCTGACCGCATTCGCCGGTGAATCACAGGCGCGCAACCGGTACACGTACTTTGCGAGCCAGGCGAAAAAGGAAGGACTCGAGCAGGTGGCCTTCATCTTTGAGGAGACGGCAAACCAGGAAAAAGAGCATGCGAAACGCCTCTTTAAGCTGCTCGAAGGCAGCGACGTTGAGATCCAGGCATCTTTTCCTGCAGGAGTCATTCGAAAGACGGCGAGCAACTTGAAAGCGTCCGCCGCCGGCGAAAACCACGAGTGGACGGACATGTATCCTTCGTTCGCCGACGTGGCACAGCAAGAAGGATTTTCCGATATTGCCGCGATGTTTCGCGCGATCGCCGTTGCAGAGAAGCAACATGAGAAGCGGTATCTCGCGCTGTTGAAAAATCTTGAAACGGGAACAGTCTTCAAGAAAGACGGACCTGTCGTGTGGCGCTGCCGCAACTGCGGCTATCTCCATCAGGGAACCGAAGCCCCCGATACCTGCCCTGCATGTGAACATGAACGCGCCTATTTCGAGTTGCTCGGAGAAAACTACTGATACGCGCCACAAAAACAAGAAAGGGACACCCTATGCCGGAGAGACCAGGCCTCGTCACCATCAATGGGAATCCGCTGACACTCGTCGGACAAGAAGTGAAAGTGGGCTCGCCCGCTCCTGATTTCGTCGCGCTGGATACCGACCTCCAGCCCGTCCGGTTTTCTTCGTACCGCGGCAAAAAATGCATTATCTCTTCTGTGCCCTCTCTCGATACGCCCGTCTGCGATACAGAGACGCGCAGGTTTAATGAAGAGGCCGCAAAACTGGGCTCCGATGCGGCTCTGCTCACCATAAGCATGGACTTGCCGTTCGCCCAGAAGCGATGGTGCGCCGCCGCCGGAATCGATAAAGTTGAGACGCTTTCCGACCACCGTGAAGCCGCCTTTGGCAACGCCTACGGTGTCTTGATAAAGGAACTTCGCCTGCTCGCGCGTGCGATCTTCCTGGTCGATTCGGGAGGCGTCGTCAGATATACCCAACTGGTGAAGGAGGTAACCAGCGAGCCGGATTACTCCGCCGTTCTGAACGCGTTTAGAGAATTATGATCTAAAGCCTTGATATTCGGCAAACAAAATAGTGCAGAAATTGGGCCTGATCGGCGACTTCGCCAGCGCCCTGTTCATGCTTGACCAGGAACTCGGCCGCCGTTTGTCGCCCGGGAGTCCCCCCGCAGGGATAGGAGGCTGAAGAGGAAGGCAATGCAACAGAAGCAAGATCCGCCGGATAAGCAGCCGCATTGGAAATGCGCCAGGTGTGGATATATGCTGCAGGCCGCAGCCCCGCCTGCGCAATGTCCATCGTGCCGCGAACATTGCGAGTTTTCCGATGTTTCATGCTATACGCCCGAATGCGGATTTCAAGGAATGGATCCTCGCGTCGCCTGAATAGTTTCGATTGCGAGATCCGGTACCGGCATCGACGTGGGCGGAAGTTGATTCTCTACCGAACGCGATGCTATAGTGGCGTGCCCGGTTATTATGGGTAATGTTCTGCATCCTTGCCTTATCAATAAAGCAACGGAGGAGGCGGCATGAAAAGAGTTGTGGCGCATACGCGCGAACTTGAGTGGGTTGATGGGCCGTACCCGGGGGTTAAAATGAAGGTCTTCCCTTCGGACATCGAAAGCGGCACCTACACGATTTTGCTTGATGTTCCGCCGGGAGCGCGACTGGAGCAACATGACGAGCCTCTGAACGAGGTTTTCTATATTCTCAGCGGGACTGTCACGATCGAGGGAAAAGCATGCACGGAAGGAACATATTATTTCACGCCCGCCGGAATGTCGCATGGACCCTTTGAAACCCAGGAAGGCTGCCTCATCCTGGTGACAAAATTTTCCCGATGATGCGCGGAAGCGGCTACGGCACAATCGACAATTCCACAACCTCGGGCGCAAGGGCATCGGCGCCCACCACTATCGGCCACTCATTTCTCTCCCCAAGGTCGGCTTCAACAACAGGAAGCACTTCATCCGTAAGCAGGATGCAAACGCGCCTGTTCTTCTGCCTGCCTGCCTCGGAATCATTGGTCGCTTCCGGCGCCGCTTCGCCATAAGGCCGTATCTCAAACATGCCGGGGTCGAGACCGCGCTTGTTTGCCAGATAATCGGCAACCGCCTGCGCCCGTCTTTTCGAAAGTCCGACATTATACTCGTCGGTTCCCATGGCGTCGGCGTGCCCGTCTATGTAAATGGTTGCCGGTCGCCGACCGGAAACGAAAACGGCCAACTGATCCAGGCGCTCGTAGTAATCGGGCATGATCTCGGCCGAATCGAATTTGAACAATACCTTCGACGGAATGAGGTGCCGTAATCCAATCGACCTCTCGTCCCCGACCGGCGCGGAGACATCCGCTTTCCGAGGCTCAACGGGAAGTTCAGGCGCTTTTACGGGCTCAGGAGGAGATGCCGGAATCGGAGCCTCTCGCACCGCACAATCGCCAACCATCACCGTCTCGTAGCGCACGTGCGGATGCTCTCCACTCTTCGCAATCTCGATCATCCGCCCGATCCAGATGTCGCCCTGCACCGAAAGAATAGCTACACGCCCGACATAAAGCTGAACCGCGGCTTCTCCTGCGGGAGGCACCAGCTTGCGCCGAAAAATCTTGAACGTATCCCCCGCCGCGACTGCCAACGATTTATCCGCGGCCGCGACGTATATATCGGGCGGAGAAACATTTTTGTCGGCAATCTCTGCCGTCGCGACGTCAACGACGAATCCGTCACAGCGGATGAGTTCAGCTGCATCCGGGGGGGCCGCCGCCATCAAAATGGCGCCGGCCAAAATCGCCGCCACACAAATACGCTTCATAATTTCGCTATCCGGCGGTTTTTGGCCACCGCGTACATCCCCGCAAGAATCAGAACCATTCCGACCCGGGATGCGCAGCCCAGAAAATAGATCAGGCTGGCGCTTTCCAAAACGCCCACTTTCGCGAAGTCTCTGAAAAAGCTGCCCGTGAAGCCGGGCCCGCTGATCGCAAGCAGACCATATACCGAATAGAGAAGGAATCCGAGCATCATGAGAGAAGCGCCCGGCACGTCTTTGGCTCGTTTGTTACACGCATATGCCGCGGCTATCGAAATGAGAAAAATCGCCAGGAACGAGCCATTCTCGATGATAAGCGACGCGTAAAAGTTCATTTTATGCCATCCCCTCCCGTTTCGCCGCCCGCGCGCAAAAGCGTTCTGCCGACGGATGCAAGCAGAGCTACCGCCACAAGCTCGGCGATGTTCCCTGCCAACGCAACATCCTTGAACCGGTATATGAATTCAAACGTGCCCTGTTCAAGCACCTTGAAGGCCTGGCCCGTATAGGCGATCTCGGCCAGCTTGAAAAAGCGCAACGACACGGCAAAGATACCGCCCGATAAAAGCAGCAGCGCCAGCGCAATCACCAGGAGCTTCCGCGCAGTTCCGGCGGGAATCTGCCTCGGGACAAGGAAAATGGCCGCGAGAGCGGCGACGGCAACCAGAACGTTTACCGCAACATAAAACGCAGTTCCTGAAATCATCCGGCCTCCTTTCGATCACCCGATACCTTCTCTTGAATGGATCGACGCATCATCCGAAAAATACTCGGATGATAACGGTCCTCAGCATCTGAACGAAAATAAAGGCAATTATCGGAGAGATATCTATTACGCCCCCGAGCGGGGGGATAACATTCTGGATGGGAGTGAGAATGGGATCAGTCGCAGCCTGGAGGAACCGCACCACAGGATTGGCGGGGCTGAGGCCGACCCAGGATATGATTACCCTCGCAATAATCAACCACGAATAAATGTCCAGCAGTCCCACCAATAAGCCGCCGATGGAAAGCTGTGCTCGAACAATATCCGGCACCGGCCAAACCAGGACGCTGCCCGCGCCGGATCTTCCCCACAGGCCGATTATCACTCGTGGATACTCGACTTTCTGCCGAACAAAATACTCGTATCGGGATCAGGCTACTTGCCTGCTTTTCCCGCTTTGATGCAACTGGTGCACACGCGCATCGTCTGCATTGCGCCGTTGCGCATCACGCGCGTCCGCTGCAAATTCGGCTTCCAATTCCGCTTAGTCTTGTTGTGGGCGTGGCTTACGTTACATCCGACGATAGGCTTTTTTCCACATATATCGCAAACCCTGGACACGGGTCACCTCCATACATTCTTTACTTTCCCTGAGCGTTATGGTATACTCCACACAGAACACAGACTAATACAATAGCATATTTTCAGTCAGGATGCAACTGATCCAACCGCGCCAAACGCTCACGAGAGCGTTCTTCTTTTATGAAAATAACGAAAGACATGAAAATAGCTGACGTGCTCAAAAAGCATGCATCAGGCAAGGAAATAATTGCAAAGTACATGCCGGAATGCATCAAGTGCGGCGGCGCGTCGGCCGAAACGATCGAGCGCGGCGCGCGGATGCACGGGATCGATCCCGATAAAGTGGTGGAGGAACTGAACCGCGCCTCCGGGCGCAGGAAGAGCGATGGGTAAGGCTATCATATCCGGCCCGCGCGGGATGTACGACATCCTTCCCGATCGCATTCACCAGTGGCGCCATCTCGAAGACTCCGCGCGGTCCTTGTTTTCTCTCTTCGGCTACTCCGAAATCAGAACCCCCCTGGTGGAAGAGACACAGCTTTTTGCCCGCGGCATCGGCGAGACAACCGATATCGTCACCAAGGAAATGTACACCTTCGCCGACCGCAAAGGCCGCAGCCTGACGCTGCGGCCCGAAGGGACCGCCTCCATCGTGCGCGCGTATGTCGAGCATAAACTGTACGCACAGCAGGCGCTCGCAAAACTGTACTACATGGGACCAATGTTCCGTTATGAACGCCCGCAAGCCGGCCGAAACCGCCAATTTTTCCAGATCGGCGCCGAGGCCTTCGGTTCACTGAGTCCGCTCCTCGATTTCGAGCTGATAGACCTGGCCGATTCCTTTTTCGACCGCGTCGGATTCAAGCGACTCAACCTGATGCTGAACAGTCTCGGCTGCGCCGCCGATCGGCGTAACTACGCCGAAAGCCTGCGCGCATATTTCAGCGACAAGCTTCCCATGCTGTGCCCGGACTGCATCGAGCGGCTCGAAAAGAATCCGCTGCGCGTGCTCGACTGCAAGGTGGAAGCCTGCAAAGCGCTCGCCGCCGGCGCACCACCACCATTGGACCATTTGTGTGAAGACTGCACGCAGCACTTCAAGATGCTGTGCTCGCTGCTCGAAGGGGCCGGGATACAGTACGTCGTCGACCCGCGCCTCGTGCGCGGCCTCGATTACTACACTCGAACGGTTTTTGAGTTTCAGCATCCCGACCTCGGTGCGCGCGCCGCCATTTGCGGCGGCGGCAGGTATGACAATCTCGTCGAAGAGATCGGGGGCCCGCCGACGCCCGCCTCAGGGTTCTCCATCGGAGTCGAGGCAACCCTGCTGGCAATGGAGAAGGAAGAACTGCTGGCGCCGCACGAGGAGCCGCCGGTGGCTTTCATCTGTTCGATCGGGGAGCGGGCTCTCAGAGAGGCTGCTCTGCTCGCGGCAAGATTGCGTAATACCGGAATCAAAGTCGAAGTCGATTATGAAGGGCGCAGCCTGAAGGCCCAGATGAAAATGGCGCACAGACTCGGTGTGCGGTTCGCCCTTATCCTGGGCGAAGAAGAACTGGCGCGCGATTCGGCGCGCATGAGGGAGATGGCCACCGGCGAAGAGGCACTGGTCTCCCTCCGGAAGATACCCGCCCGGCTGGCAAGTTGAGTGGCCGGCCCAGTCTGGTTTCCCGCTGATACGGAGTTAACGCGTGAGTATTACCTATAGACGCACCCATTATTGCGGCGAACTGCGCCGCGAACATGAAGGCGAAACTGTCACCCTCTGCGGATGGGTCAACCGCAGGCGCGACCATGGCAATCTTATCTTCATCGACCTGCGAGACCGCACCGGACTGGTGCAAGTGGTGTTCAATCCCCAGGTATCTCCCGGCGCGCACGATCTGGCGCAACGGCTGCGAAACGAATTCGTCGCCGCTCTCACGGGTGTAGTAAGCCTGCGGCCGCAGGAGTCCGTTAACACCAAGCTCGCCACCGGTGAGATCGAGGTATTCGCCCGCTCGCTGAACATATTGAACCAGTCGGAGACCCCGCCGTTTCTTGTCGACGATGAGACCGAGGCCAGTGAGGATGTCCGCCTGAAATACCGCTACATCGATCTGAGACGCCCCTCGATGCAGCGCAATTTCATCTTGCGGCACCGCGCAACAATGGCCACCCGCAATTATTTCGACCGGCTCGGCTTCATAGAGGTCGAGACGCCGTTCCTGACAAAAAGCACGCCCGAGGGCGCCCGAGATTTCCTCGTTCCCAGTCGATTGTCGCGCGGCTCATTCTACGCTCTGCCGCAATCGCCGCAATTATTCAAGCAGCTTCTCATGGTCGCAGGCCTGGACAAGTATTTCCAGATCGTTAAATGTTTCCGCGATGAAGACCTGCGAGCCGACCGCCAACCCGAGTTCACGCAGATCGATGTGGAGCTCTCATTCGTCACCCGCGAGGATATCATCAAGCTGACAGAAGGAATGATGGCCGAGATCTATCGCGCGACGGTCGGAATGGAGCTGCCTCTGCCGCTGCCGCGCCTCACTTACGCGGAGGCTATCTCACGGTTCGGAAAGGATGCGCCCGATCTTCGGTTCGATATGGAGTTGAAGGATATATCCGATATCGCGGGCGAAAGCGAATTCAAGGTCTTTCGCGGCGCCGTCGAAGCCGGCGGATGCGTGAAGGCTATTTCAGTTTCAGGCTTCGGAGAATTTCCGCGCAGCCGGCAGGATGCCCTCGTCGAATATGTCAAGATCTTCGGCGCCAAGGGATTGGCGTGGTTCCATCATACCCCAGACGGACTCGCCTCGCCCATCGCCAAATTTTTCACTGATTCTTTGCGTACCCGAATTAGTGAGCGCGTTGGCTCGAAACCAGGTGATTACATCCTGCTCGTTGCAGACAAGCCGAAAGTTGTTCACGATGCCCTGGGAAATCTGCGAGTCAAACTGGCGCGCGAGCTCGGCCTGATCCCGCAAGACAAACTCGCCTTCACCTGGATTCTCGATTTTCCGCTGTTCCACTACAATGATGATGAGCGCCGCATCGAGTCGGAGCATCACCCGTTCACCTCGCCCCTGCCGGAGGACATTGCCCTCCTCGATTCCGATCCGCTCAAGGTGCGGGCGCAGGCCTACGACCTCGTGCTCAACGGTAACGAGATCGGCGGCGGCAGCATCCGTATTCATGATCCGCAGTTGCAGACAAAGATCTTCGCGCTGCTGAATATCGGAGAAGTCGAGGCCCGCGAGAAATTCGGATTCCTGCTCGAAGCGCTTTCCTACGGCGCACCACCCCATGGGGGCATAGCCATGGGGTTCGACCGCGTGATAATGCTCATCTGCGGCGCGCAATCGATCCGTGAAGTCATAGCCTTCCCGAAAACGCAGAGGGGAACCTGCGCCCTGACCGATGCCCCGTCCCCCGTCGATCCCGGCCAGCTCAAGGAACTGGGACTCAAGCTAACCCTCGATTAGGACTCCGCAACCCTTGACACGGCGGAATTCACAGGCACTGACAGTTATCGCGATCGGTGAACTCAGGCAGGTATGAACGATTGCTTGCTCTCTCGCTCCCCTGTCAGCGGCAAAACCTCGTCCACCCGAAAATAGACCAGCGCTTCAATTTTCTCCCTCAACTCTGGATAAATGGTCGTCCGGATGGCTTCGATGGTCTCTCCCTCGCGTTCCTCTCGTAGCTTCGTCAGGTAGAGACGCCTGCCGCTAAATTCAGGCCCCTCTTCCAGGAAAAGGTAAGTCGCACGCGGATTGTACTGCAGATTCTGATGGGTAGTCTTGTCGGTTATCAGGAAGGCGACGGTTTCTTCGTCAACTACATGCGGCCGCGGACATAAGAAAATGTCCACGATTCCGTCGGCGTCGACGGTTGCCAGTACTCCGCGCCCAATGGCGATCTCGAAGTACTTGCTCGTTCTCATTGCACACCACCTCCATCAAAACAGTGGCATTATTGGACAAATACTGCTACTGTCCTTTATCCGCCCAGCAGCAGCAAGTCCGAGGAGGAAGCACGATAATCAATCGGTTAGAAGAAAAAGAAATCGTCTTCGAATTGGGGATTAAGGCTGATGTCGCTCCAAACCACCTTCAGGTAGTCACCGTTATCACGCCACGCCTCTTTCTGCACCAGAGTGAGATTCCGGCTGTCAAACCAGGTTTGCTCGACAAATCCCTTGCCGTCTATCCCGAGCAGGATCAGACTGCCGTTGCTGCCTGCAGGTTCAACCCTGACATCTTCGGCGTCGCGCAGCCGCTCTTTCATCTCCGAGAGCAGGGTGAGCCAGTCCGAGTCGCAGAACGAGCGATCCCACAGGTCATAGAGACGCTGATCGTTCGAGTGCAGCGTTACTGCAAATATCGAGAGGAGCCCCTCGCGCCTTCCACGGATGCGGCCATCCTCGCGCCGGATGACGGTGCTCCCTTCGTCTTTCCCGGTTTCCACGTGCATGCGCACCAGATTCGGCTTGCGGTACGAGAACGTATATTCGCTTTTCTGGACCCGGTCACCCTTCGTGACGTACAGCTTGAGTCGACACTGGTACGAATCCAATTCCCTGATATTCTCAATCGCGCGCGCAAGCAGGTCGTCGGGCGAAAGCGACGCCAACTCTCCCGAAGGAGAGGCCGTTTCCGCCGCAGCCGCGCCCGCCAACGATGCAGCCCACACTCCGGCCGCACGCTCACCGATTATTCCAAAGGAGAACAACAAACTCGCCACAACTAAACATGATCTCAGGTACTTCATTTAGTTTCTTGAACCTTTCTCGTCTCTTAAGTCGGACCTGTCGGATCTGTCCGACCCCTCAGACCTGTCGGACCCGTCTGACCCGTCGGACCAAATGTCAGGCTTTGCCTCCCTCGGTGACCATTTCCTGAACAATGCGCTCGATCCTCTCCGGGTTCCCGATCCCGCAGGCGCACGGCTTCACCAATAACGCCGCTCCTTCGGCGGCCGTAATTTTCGCTCTCTTCATCTTGCGAACCACGTCGGCGACCAGTGCCGGCGAAATAAGGGAATGCCCGCACTGGGTCGTGATCTCCAAGGTCTTCTCGTCCGGCAGGCACTCGGTCTTGCCGAAGATGCCCAGCGACATGTGATAGGTATGCTCGTTAAGGCCGTTCGAGCCGCAGATATCCCGCACATCGGAGAACAGGCCCGACAGCACTACCGAAACTCCCAGCTTTTGCTCCTTCAGGTCCCCAATCAACCGCCGAACGTCCTCCTTGTTATTAAATACCGCCGTCACGACGCCCGCCACCGGCGCCATCATCTGCAGACCCTCCGGCTCCAGGCCGAGCGGTTTCCCGAGATAATTGGAAGGCCGATATTTCAAGATGGTCGCGGCGATGCTTCTCATTGCGTCTGCCTTGTTTGCCTTCTCCGTGCAGTGAGCCATGCACAAGACCACGATCTCTTCACCCGGACGCTCATCTGATATCCCGCGCCTGTTCAATGTATGAGTCATATTTCCCCCTATCTCAGGGCCATCCCGATATTCACTTTTCCATTCGGATAAATATCATGACCCGCTTCTTTGAGGCTGGTGAAAAAGGAACTGTTCCCATTGTCAGATGCTCTCGAAATGACGCTCATCGTGGCTACACAATCGAGTTCGGCATTCAGGAACCGCTTCAACTGCTCTATGGCGACGATCGCTTTCTCCTCCGGCAGTAAGAATTCCGCGATCGCGCTGATGACTTTCTCTCCCAGCACCTCCGGCTTCAGCGCCCCGGTCTCATGATTGGCAATCAGAGGGTAGACCGGATTATCCGGCGAGAATTCCGCCCCCAACGATGTCGCCTTCTTCACCACTTTCTCGAGATCCCTGAGGTATGCGCCCTTGTATGGCCGGCCTAGTTCGATTGAAAACCCGATATAGCCCCTGGTGAAGCGATTGGTGACGTCGTTGGTCTTCATCTCTTCCGTACCGCGCCCGGCAACGCCCGTGCTCTCGTGCGTCTGCAGCGGGTCCGAAAAAACCGCCCGGAGCACCCGCGGATAGGGAATCTGATCGACTTGCTTGATCGCGTCGTTCTCGCAGATGCCGAACCGCTGGCACACGCCGCATTCGACGCATTCCTCCAGGTCGATCACCACTGTCCGATTCTTCAGCACGATTGCCCCCATCGGGCACACCGGCTGGCATTCCAGGCACTTCTTGCACAACTCCTGGTCGATATACATTCTGGCTCTCCCATTAACAGCGTCAGTCGGTTAAAATGATCAAATTCGCGAGGCTGGGAGTCCCAGAGCCTCCCGCTTCCTCTCGATATGGCGCCGAATCATTACTGCCGCTTTCTCCGGGTCGGGCTCCACCGCGAACGATGCGCCGACCAACCTGTCCAATCCATCAGTCAGCAACTTCACCACGTTCATGCTGCCGGTTACCGGCGGCATGGGACCCAACACCGTATAGACGCCGGACGCTACAAAATAGGCGCCGATCGAGACGGCCTTCTCCGAATACCATTCCGGGGCCGCGCCCGCCACCGGAAGATCGCTGATATCCGCCCCGAGCGAGTTTGCCAGCGCCGAAACCAGCATCAGGATTCGCACGTTATCCACGCAACTCCCCACGTGCAAAACCGGCGGTATTCCCAACGAGCCGCAGATCTCGCCAAGGCCTTTGCCGGCCGCTTTTACCGATTCCGCCCTTTTCAAGCCCGCCTTCGCATTCGCGATCGCGGCGCATCCCGTATCCAGAACAAGAATATCGTTCTCGATAAGCCTTTGCGTGAGCGTCACGTGACCGTAATCCTGCGTGATCTTTGGATTGTTACAGCCCACGATACCGGCGGCGCCTCGAATTTTTCCCGACTTCAGCGCGTCGATCAGCGGAGCGGGAGTGCCGCCGAGCGCTCCCACAATCGCTTCCACGGAGAACCCCGCCATCTGTTTGACCGGCTCGACCGGAATCTTCACCTTCTCGGGAATCCGGCGCGGGAAATTCTCGATCGCCTCTCGAACCAGCGCCCTGGCCGTCTCGGGTGCAGTGCCCGGCGTGAATTCCCGATGATCCATCCCCGGAAAACGCGCCTTCTCGCTGGTCGAGATCATCCTGGTATGGTAGCAACCGGCGACCGATCCCAGCGAAGGCATGATGCACTGGTAATCCACGATCATCATCTCGACCGCGCCCGTCACCAGCGCAAGCTCGGTCATCAGGTGGTTGCCCGCCATCGGGACGCCGTGGCGCATGAGTAATTCATTGCCCGTGCAGCAGACGCCGGCCAGATTGATCCCTTTCGCCCCATTCTTCTGCGCGAGCGCAACCAACTCCGGCTCTCGGCATGCACGAAGGACCGTCTCCGAGACGATCGGGTTGTGTCCGTGCACAATGATATTCACCTTGTCTTCCTCGAGAACGCCCAGATTGGCGGCAGTGACCGCGGGCTGCGGAGTGCCGAACAGAATATCCGACACCTCGGTCGCCAGCAGCGAGCCGCCCCAGCCGTCGGAAAGCGCATTCCTCAGCGCCTGCAGCAGCAGGCTCTGCCATCCATTGTCAACGCCCATGTGCGTGCGGTGAAGCATCTCAGAGGTCTCGCGGTCGATTCCGCGCGGCGTGATCCCGAGTTTTGCCCAGATTGCGCGCCTGTTCGCCGGCGCGCGCGAAAGCAACCGAAGCGACGTCTTGCGGGTTCCATATTCTTCCTGCATTGCGTATGCCAATTCGCGAGCGATCTTCAGCGAATCCTTCCCTTTCGTCTCCACACCGAATTCGCCAGCCACCAATGCCAGCTTTTTCTCATCCCTGATCTCATAACCCGGCGCCTTTCCTTCGCCGACCCTCGCAAGCACCTCGATCAAGTCGCGACCGTGGTCCGAATGAGCCGCAGCGCCCGCTGCGATCATTCTGCCCAGGTTTCGCGCAACAATGATATCGGCATCGGCGCCGCATACCCCTCTTTGCGGCCCCTCGCCGAATGGATCGATCCTGCATGGACCCATCGCGCAGATCCGGCAGCTCAAGCCCATCTCGCAATACCCGCATTGCGGAAGCTGCTCCTGATGGCGCTCCCACACCGTCTGCACCTGATCGCGCTCCGCCTTCGCCAACATGAGCCTCGCATCGTCGGCAATGCTGTATGACTGAAACCTGTTCCTGGTATTCATCGTTCTTCCCCCCGGACTAACCGCTCCTCGATCTCGCATTGCGACCGTCTTGCGGAGACAAGAATAGAATAACTTGACCTTGGACCTTGGACCTTGGACCTTAGACCTTGGACATTGGACATTGGACCTTGGACATTGGACATTGGACCTTGCGCCTTGGCAGGCGCAATGCGCCCCTCGCTGAGGCCAAGCGAAATCGTTCGCGCCACCTCGTCTGTCTTCCGCTTCTGCGCCCTGTCGTCTTCCTCGTAGGTCAAAGCGCCGCTCTTGCATGCCTCGACGCATGCGGGCGTCAGGCCGCGTTCTTGGCGCTCGACGCAATTGTCGCATTTCACGGCCACCGTCTTGCCCGGTGGCGCGGAGGAGTCCTGATGATGCCTGATCACGCCGTACGGACACGCCATCGCACACGACGCGCAGTTGATACAGCGGTCGCAATCAATCAAGACCGACTGCGTCCCCTCGTCCCGATAGATCGCCCCCGCCAGGCACGCGTGCAGGCACGGAGCGGGATCGCAATGCCGGCATCGATTGGGGAATCCTTCTCGATACAGACCGGCGCCCACATGCACTCTCGCGCGCGGCAGCGGGCTCTCCAGACTTGCCCCCACTGCGCTCTTAGCGCGCGAATGAGCGACGGCGCAGGCAAACATGCACTGCATGCAGCCGACGCAGCGCTCGGGATGAACGATTACCTTCTTCATCACTGCCTCCCGCTAATCACAGGGTCAGCTTCTGTGGCCTTTTCAGCAAACCAAAGCCACACCGCCCTCGTAGCGCAGGCATCCTGCCTGCCTTGACAACCGAATCATCATGCGCCTCAGCCGTTCGCAAAGCCCTCACGACCTGCCCCCGTACATCGGCGCCACGCGCGAATAATTGAACGAATTCTCGAGCAATTTCTCCCTCGGAATTCGCACCGGTATCTCCTGGTGGATCAGTGACATCAACAAGCCGCCCTGCTCGACTGAATTCAGCATCACGAAGCCAACAAGCCGATCCTCTCGGAATACGAGCCTGCGGTATAGTCTCCTCCGCGCGTCAAACCGGCTCAGAATATCGCAGCCGTCCTCCGCCGGCGGCGCCGTCAAACCGGCAGTCAGCACGTCCAGATCGAACACGCGAATGATATTACGGCTCAGGCTCCCGCGATACCGCACGCGCCTGCCCGCCATATTCATTCCCGCAATCTGTCCCTGCTCCACTGCGACCGGCCAGAGCGCGTTCACGCGGCGGCGGCGCCGCGCAATATCCATAGATTCCGCCACGTCGCCCGCCGCAAACACCCCCGCCGCGCTTGTTTCCATATAGTCGTTCACACAGACACCCGTGCCAACCTCGATCTGCTCGCGCGGCAGAGCAGAAACCGCGGGTCTCACTCCCTTTCCAATTATCACCATGTCGCACGCCAGGACTGAGCCATCCGTCTGGCGCACCCTCTGCACAGCTTTCTCGCCTTCGAATGCCGCCGCTTCCGAACGAGTCCTCACGTCAATACCGTGACGGCTCAGCTCATCAAGCACCAATTTCCCCGCGAAATCATCAACCTGCATCGACAGCGGATGTTTTGACCCGATGAGCATTGTCACGCTAATTCCCCGCCGCAACAGGCTGTGTGCGGCCTTCAGGCCCACCAGCCCTCCCCCAAGCACAACCGCTCTTTTTACCCTTGGCAGGGCGGAAAGGATGTTGCGTGTGTCCCGCTCGGTCCTCAGGTAGAAAACGTTCTCCAAATCCGCGCCGGGACACTTGGCTCGGGCGGGGTCGGCGCCGGCGGCAATCAGCAGGCGGTCGTACGGGAACTTCCTTCCGCCGCCGGTGATCACCTGCCATGCCGCAAGATCAACGGTCTCTACGCGCTCCCCGACAACCGCATCAATCGAATAGGAGCGGTAGAAATCCGGCTGACGGAGAGAAATCTGCTCAAACGACGCCGCACCTTCGAGCACGTTGCTGATCATGGGGCGGCAATACGGCGGCGCCTCTTCTCCGGCTATTATCTTAATAGAACCGGCGCTATCCAGCCTCCGAATGCTTTCCGCCGCATGCACGCCGGCGGCGCCGTTGCCGATGATGACATATCTCATAACCGTTTTTTCCGCCCTTTTCGTTTATTTTAACCGTTCAAAGCCACTTCCTGTCAAGGATCTTTTTGGCGCCCTCCAAGAATTTCCATCTTGATAAACCGAATTTTCCCTTTGACTTTCACCGTTTTTTTCAAATATACTTTTGAGCACAGGCTCAAAAACCCGCTGACGTCCCCGGGCGGGTTTCAGCGGAGGGATTATCCGGCGAAGGGATAGTCCCTCACGCATGCCTGATTCCTCTGCTGGATCTTTCTTCACGGTCAAAACGTGGACCTCTGACGAATGATCTGGAACTGACCTAAATTAGGGACAGACCCTTTTCCCCATGATTTCCGGTGGGCTCTCCTTTCGACGCGTGGAAGAAAAGATAATCTGCCCCATCTTCGTGAGGAGGCGAGGCCATGTCAAATCTGAAATTCGATGAAAGCCTCTGCGCCGCGTGCGAGACGTATGACTGCCTTACCCGGTGCCAGTACATGAAGCTGACGCCGGAGCAGGCCAAGGAGGAGAAATCGAAAATCAATCGGGGGGAAGACTCGCGCGTCCTGCATGATTGCGTCACCTGTTACGCCTGCGAGGAATACTGCCCCAAAGGCAACCACCCATTCTACAAAATCGTCGAGGCGCAGGAGGCGCGGGGAATGCAAATCGTCCCGCGTCCGATCGAGAAACAGCAGGTGCGCATGATGGCGCATGACGGCAAGAGCGCGCCGAAAGAACTGCAGGGGCCTTTGCTCGATATGTGCGCGTTCGGCATGTTCAAGGACATGTCGATCATCGGCAGTCTCTTTGAAAACGTCTCCATTATCTCCGGCAATGACATCTTCTGCAACCTCATGTACCTGCACTTCGCGCGCAATTCAGTCATCAAACAGCGCCTTTCCAAGAGCCTGGACAACCTCCAAAAATTCTACCTCGAGCCCAACGGTATCAATGAGGTCATTTGTTTCCACGATGAATGTTACGGCACGTTCACCTCGTGGGCGCCCGCCTTCGGGGTTGATATCCCGTTCAAGCCGGTGTACTTTTTCGACTTTCTGCTGAAACGACTGGCGGAGCGCAAGCACAGCCTCAACCCGCTCCCGATGAAGGTGGCGTACCAGCGCCCGTGCTCGAACCGTCTCGTGCCCGAGACGCAACACTACGTTGATGACATTCTCAAGATTTTGGGCGCAGAGCGCGTCGAGCGAACGTACGACGGCGAAAATGCGTTGTGCTGCGGCGCCGGCATCATGGGGCTCGGCCGCTACGAGTATGCCGAAGAGATTCAGCAGAAGAATATCGATGATATGCTCGCCGCGGGCGCGACCGCGTGCGTCTTCAATTGCCCATTCTGCATGGTTGCGCTCGGCGAGAAAGCGGCCGCCAACGGATTGATGCCGCTGTTGCTCAGCGACCTGTGCCGCCTCGCCCTGGGCGAGAAACTGAAAGGATGGGGATGAGCCGATGGCAAACGTATACGAAGCTCTCGCTGAAATTGTCGGGAAGGAATACGTGTCGGACCAACCCGAGGAGCTCTTCTTCTATTCGCGCGACCCCGGCACGATGGACCCGAAAAAACCCGATTATGTCGTCGTCCCACAATCAACGGAGGAGGTACAGGCGATCGTTCACCTCGCCAACCGCGAGAAAATTCCCGTCGTCCCGCTCGGCGGCGGACTGGTGCTCTCGGGGCTCTCGCGTCCGCTCAAGGGCGGCATCGTTCTCGACATGAAGCGGATGAACAAGATCATCGAGGTGAACGAAACCAGCCGCTATGCGGTCATCGAGGCCGGCTGCGCGCACGGAGTCTTTCAGGCGTACCTGAAACAACACTATCCGAACCTGAAATATTCCAGTCCCGACGCGCCGCCCTCGGCAACCATCGCCGGCAACATCCTCATTCACGGCTCCGGCCATATGTCGCAGGCGACCGGCTTCCACTCCGAAATGCTGAACGGCCTCGAGGTCGTCCTGCCGACCGGTGAGGTCTGCAAGATCGGCTCGTGCTCAACCACGCCCTACTGGTTCTCGCGCGCGCCGCTGCCCGATCTGGCCGGCCTGTTTGTCGGCTGGTTCGGCACCACGGGAGTCATCACGAAGCTGGGGATCAAGCTCTACCCGAACCCGGCCAAAAAAGATATGATGATCTTCCTCAATGACAATCCGGACCACATGACGGATATCCTCTACAAGCTGACCGGAACCGAGATGCTCGAGGACCTCAATGTCTCCTGCTCTGCGCTGCCGGCTCACATGGAAGGCCTGCAGTTGTTGCTGATCTATATAACCGCCAATTCGGATGAAGAGCTGGAACTGAAACGAAAGTTTATTCGCGCCACATTGCGCAGCTACGTCGACAGCAAAGACGGCGGCTTCATGTTCATCCCCGGTTTCGCGAAAGGGCGTTTTCTCGAGGTGCCGCTTCGCGAGATGACCAAGTACGCCGATACGAAGAAGGGCGGCGGGTTCGAGTACGTCGGAGCGATCATGCCGCTGGAGCTTTTCTCGCGCGCCTATCGAGCCGGAATCGAGATAGCGGCTAAATATAACACGCCATACTCGCTGGCGGTGCGCGTCATCGGGCGCGGCCATTGCATGATGTTCGCTTACGCTTACGCCTTCAACCGGGCCGACGACACCGACCGCTTGAACGCTCAGCGCGCGCTCCATGAAACGAATCGGCGCGTGCTCGAGATGGGCGGCATCCCCTGGAAGGCCGAAGAACCGGCGCAAAAACTCATCCTCGAACACATGGACCCGCACACGGTCCAGCTCATGAACAAGGTCCGCTCCGCCCTTGACCCCAACGGCATCATGAATCCCGGCAATTGGGAGGTGAAATAGATGCAATACGCCGACGTCATCCACCGCTGTTTCCGCTGCGGCTACTGCAAGTTCACAAAAGACTTCAGCGACTTCAACTGCCCCACCTACCGCAAATACTGGTTCGATACGTATTCGCCCGGCGGGCGCATGTGGCTTGTGCGCGCCTGGCTGAACGGCGATGTCGAACCGAGCCGCCGCCTTTCCGAAATCCTGTATTCATGCGTCGCCTGCGGTAACTGCCGCGAACATTGCGTTTTCGATTTCCGCGTCGACCTTGTCAATATCTTCGTCGCCGCCCGAAAGGAGATGGTCGAACAGGGACATACTCTTCCCGCGGTGCGTGATTACTTCAAAGGCATCAGCACGCGCGGCAATCCGTTCAATCAGCCGCGCGAAGACCGCGGCAAATGGGCCGACGGCCTCGGCCTCGAGCCATATAATGGACAGGAGTATCTCCTTCACGTCGGCTGCGTCGGCTCGTACGACGAACGGGGAAAAAAGATCGCGGCCGCCGTCGCCTCGCTGCTCAAGAAGGCGGGCGTCCCGTTCGGCATCCTCGGCGCAAATGAGTCCTGCGACGGAAACGAGGTCAGAATGCTCGGCGAGTTCGGCCTGTTCCAGGCGCTGGCCGAGGGCAACATTGAGAATTTCAAAAAACTGGGAGTGAGAAAGGTCATCGCGCTCTCGCCGCACGCCTATAACACTTTCAAGAATGACTATCCCGCGCTCGGGGCGGATTTCGAAGTGATGCACTACACCCAGGCGCTCGAACAGCTTGTCCGTGAAAACAAGGTTTCATTCCCGCAGATCAAGGCGCGCGTAACCTATCACGACCCGTGCTTCCTCGGCCGGCACAACGACGTCTTCGATGCGCCGCGCAAGGTGCTGCGCTCGATGCCGGGCCTGATCCTCGAGGAAATGCAGAAGAACTCCAAGAACGCCCTGTGCTGCGGCGGCGGCGGCAACTTCCACACCGATATCATTGGGAGCGGAGAGGCCGGCCCGGCCCGCGTGCGCATCAGGGAGGCTGTCGAAACCGGCGCGAGCATTCTCGCCGTCGCGTGCCCGAATTGCGCAAAGATGTTTGAGGATGCCCGCCGAGATGAAGGGCTCGAAGACCGTATCCAGGTGAAAGATATCGCCGAAATCGCCTTAATGTGAGGCAGCGGGATTGAAGTGTATTACCTGAAGGAGGGACTAATGACGGACGTTTACAAGCGGCTTGCGAAAAGGCTCGACGACCTGCCAAATGGATATCCTGCAACCGAGAGCGGAGTGGAATTGAAAATCCTCGAGAAGATTTTCACGCCCGACGAGGCGGAAATGGCGCTCAAATTGAGACCGATGCCGGAGACCGTCGAGGCGATCGCCGAACGCCTCGGAAAGCCGGTCCCCGAAATGCAGAAAACCCTCGACAACATGGTCGAGAAGGGGCAGATCGGCTCGTTCAAAATGTTCGGCCAGCAGATGTACATGCTGTTCCCGTTCGTGATCGGCATCTACGAGTTCCAGCTTTACCGCCTTGATAAGGAACTGACGGTCCTGTTCGAACAGTATGCACCGCTCCTCGTAAAGAAAGTCGGTGATTACGCACCCGCCGTCGCGCGCGTGGTGCCCGTCAGCACCGAAATCAAGCAGGACCTGCACGTGCACCGTTATGAGGACATGGCGCTCATGATCTCCGAGGCCAAATCCTTTTGCGTTCAGGACTGCATTTGCCGGAAAGAACAGAAACTCGAAGGCCATCAGTGCAAGCATACCTTCGAAATCTGCCTCAGCTTCTCAACCGAGGAAAACGCCTTCGACCGCTACCCCAGCGGGCGCGTCATTAACAGGGAAGAGGCGCTCCAGGTAATGAAGAAGGCGGAAGAGGAAGGCCTTGTCCATTGCACGTACAATGTCGAGGAGGGCCAGGTTTTCGTCTGCAACTGCTGCTCGTGCTGCTGTGGCATTCTGCGCGGCGTCAAACAGTACAAGGCCCCCTACATCCTTGCGAAGAGCAATTTCGTGGCCGTGATCGATCAGGATAGCTGCGCCTCATGCGGCGTCTGCGCCGACGAGCGCTGCCCGATGGACGCCATCGTCGAGACTGACGGCAGCTACAGCGTGATCTCGGAACGCTGCATCGGCTGCGGAGTGTGCACGCCGACGTGTCCGACCGAATCGATCAGGCTCGAGCGAAGGCCCGAGGCCGAACAGGACCAGCCGCCGTCGAATCTGATGGAATGGAACATGAAGCGCGCCGCCAGCCGCGGCATCGAGATAAAAATTGACTAACCGACTCTGAGACAGTTTGAGGGGAGCCGATTTCTCATCGGAAAAAAGCTCCCCTCCTGCTTCTCACTTCCCTGAAAAAGGATTTCCCCTTCTTGAAAGCTCCCTCGAAAATCAGCGCCGGTACGATGTCCGCTCTGGGAGTAGGATGGTTCGGAATTCTTTTTTTCTGGGCTTTTTATTCGGGAACCATGCCCCTGTTCCTGAGGGAGTTCACAGATTCGAAGTTCACCATCTCCCTCGTGTTAACGCTTGCAGGAATCTCCGGCTGCATTGTTCCTCCTGTCGTCGGATTCCTGAGCGATCGAACCAGAAGCAGGTACGGATGCCGCAGGCCCTATATCTTCTTCGGCATGCTGGGCGTCTTTGTTTGTTTCATCGCTTTACCGCATGTCCAGGCTTTTGCCGCGGTAATCTTCGTCTCCGCTTTATCATATTTTTGCATGGACACCGCTCAGACACCCTATATGGCTCTTCTTCCCGACATTACGCCCGCGCACCAGCGCAGCACCGCCAGCGGAGTCATGAGCTTCTTCGGCAATGTCGGGTTAATGGCATGTTTTTTCCTCAGCTCCAGGCTCTGGGAAGAGTATCGGGTTGAACTCTTTTATCTGGTATCGCTCATCACGGCTGGATGCACTCTGGCCGCAATTGCCCTGTTGAAGGAACCGGCCGCGCCTGTCGTGCAGCTCTCAGCGAGGGCCAACCCTTTCCGCCACCTGCGCGGACTTGCGAAGGAAAGAAATGCCATGAAATTCTTTCTCGCGCAGTTCTTCTGGTGGCTCGGTTTCTGGGTCGTTCAATCTTTTCTCACCCTCTTCATGGTCGAGTCTCTGAACGTCCCGGAAGGAAAAGCCCTCCTGGCGCCGTTCACCGCGACTGTATTGCAGACCTGCTTCGTTCTGCCCTTCGGCCTGCTCGGAGACCGATTCTCTCGGAAGAGGATTCTCTTCTGTATGATCTTGTTTTGGGCCGCTGTTCAATCTCTTATCGGATTCTCGCACACATATACGCAGGCCATCGTGCTGGTGAGCCTCACCGGGATTCCTCTTGCAGCGGTCGGGAGTGTCGCATATGCTTTCATGCTCGACCTCATCCCGGCCGGCCGCACAGCAGAATTCGTGGGTCTGGGAGTGATCAGTATGGCGGCGCCCCAGATTTTCGGCCCAATGACCGCCGGCGCGCTCATTGACTCTTCCGGTTATCCGCTTATTTTTCCAACTGCCGCCGCATGCATGCTTATTGCTTCCCTGCTCACTCTCTCCATTCATACGAACGGCACCCACGAGCCCGCACCAGCCGCTCTTGCGCCTCCCGAAGCGGCGTACAAGAGAGCGAGCTAGATGGCGGAGAGTCGGACGCGTCTGACATATCGGACCTGTCGGACAGCGACGACTGGGGGGACCTTCACAACCGGAAAATACGCCGCGCGTTCTCAGTTGTGATCCGAGCAACATCGGCGGGATCGGCTTTCTTCAGCTTCGCCACCTCACGGAGGGTCACCTCCAAAGTGGCTGGCTCTGACTTCACGTCTTTGTATTTGACGGGGCAATCGGTTTCGAGAAGCAGATTCTCCAGGGGCGCCATCTCAATAACGGCCCGATGCTTCTCGCTGTATTCGACCGCAGGAGTGGCCGAAACAAAATAGCCGCTCTCAACGATGCGTTCCACGATCTCGAGCGGGCCGCTGTACCAGTGAAAGACGGCCTCTTTTATTCCATATTCCTGCACCAATTGAAAAACATCCTCGTAGGACCCGCGAGAATGCGTGCTTATCGGCTTCCCCTTCTCCCCGGCCGCCTCCAGAAGCCTGCAGAATACCTCTTGCTGGATTTTCTTGTCTTTCTTAATCCAGTAATCGAGCCCTATTTCTCCAACCGCAACACAATCGCCGAAATGCGCCCGAATAAATTCGAAGGTATCCTCAAGTTCGCCCTTTTCGATCGCCCATGGATGAATCCCGAAAGCCGGATACACGTACCCGCGGTGCTCTCTGGCCAGTTTATACACATGGTAGTTCGAAAATTGGTTCATGCCGACTGCGATAATGGCGGCAACCCCCGCGGCCCGCGCCCGCTGAACCGCGCCTTCAATATCCTCAAGCTGATCGAGATGCGCGTGCGTGTCGATTAGAGAAAACATGGCGTGACCACTGGCTCTGAAGACCGGCGGCACATCCTGACTCCCGCCTGGAAATCAGACACATCCGACCGGTCCGACCGGTCCGAAATCGCTTCTCCGGTCATGCCTTCTGTTTGTGGGTTAGAGTCCGGATCAACTGCCTCAGTTGGTCCGCGTTGAAAGGTTTGACGAGAATAGCGTCCGGCTTGAACTGTTCCAATCCCTCCGGGTAAGCAGTCACCAGCGCGACCGGGACATCGGGATGATGCGTGCGCACATAGTTCAGGACGCCCACCCCGTCCATCCCCGGCATCTTCCAGTCACTCAGCACCAGGTCCACGTCTTCATGGTCAAGCAGGGTCAGCGCGTCATCGCCCCGCGCCGCCTGCAATATCTTGTACCCGTCCGCCTGCAGCAGTCGCGCCATCTGCCGGCGTACGATATCATCATCCTCAACCAGCAGTATTATGATATCCAATAATCTCATTCATGACTCCAAGCCGTACTGCAACTGAACGTGATTCAGCAAGGGGATTCACGTCTCCAGGACATAGACAGGGTTTGATCAAGACTTATTATGCCAAAACGAATGGAAAAAGCAAGGGGAAATTTACGTAGAGCTTAATTGTAAATTTATTTCAGTTATATATAACCGTATACCTAACCGGATAAATTCGGCCTTCTTCTTCTCCAAGCGCCGTCACTGCAGCGGAAGAAGAACCTCAACGGTCGTCCCCGTGCCCGGAGCACTCGCAAATCGCAGTTCCCCCTTGTGCGCATCGATAATCTTCTTGCAGATCGATAGACCTAATCCCGTCCCTTGCGCCTTGGTCGTAAAGAAAGGTTCCTGTATTCGCGGGAGCGTTTCCCGATCGATGCCAGCTCCGGTATCCTGAACATGAAAGATAAAGGTCTCTTCCTGTTCGCTTGTCTCGACCCGTGTCTGAATCTTGAGCCTTCCCCCGCCGGGCATGGCGTCCGCCGCGTTTTCGACAAGATTGAGCAGCACCCGCTTGATTTTTTCGGGATCGCCGAAGCAAAGCCGGTCGCCATGCTCGAGCTTCAGCTCGACATTGATACGACGTAACTTGTCCGACAAAGCGGCAAGCACTCGATGGATGACCACGCGCGCCTCCCACCAGGAGCAACTGATTTTGACCGTCCTTGAATATTCGAGAAGGTCCATCACGATCTCATTGAGCTGATGGACGCCGTAATCTATCTCGTCCAGAATCTGCAGTTTCTCAGGTTCCAAATTCTCTTCCTGCTCAAGCGAATGCCGGAGCATGTCGACTCCCATATGCACATTCTGCAGGGGGTTCCTCACCTCATGCGCGACAATGGAAACGATCTGCCCGATGGCCGCGAGGCTTTCCGCCTGTTGAAGCTCCCTAACTTTGCTCTGAACCGCATTTTCCAGATTTTCCGACAGCCGCCGATAGCCCGCTTCAGACTCCCGCAACGCTTCCTCCGCCAATTTCCGCTCCGTTACGTCCTTGACCAGCACCAGTCCGCCAATGATCCGCCCATCCATATCGCGGATCGGCGAAAATTCCGAATCGATATATGCCGGCCTTCCTGTCCCCGGCAGAACGTACGGGCATTCCTTGAAGGCCAGATTCTTGCCGGACAATGTCTCCGTAAAACAGCGGCGCGGCTCCTCCCCCTGCAGGACCGGGAAAACCTCCAGGATATTCTTGCCCAGTACGTCCTCCTTCGACACGCCCGATATGTGCTCCATCACCCGATTCCAGGCGGTGCAGCGAAGCTGCATGTCAAACGCAATGATGCCGTCGCTGCTGCTGTTGATGAGATGCTCGCTGAATTCTTTCTCGCGCCGCAGCCGCTCCTCCGTCTCCTTTCGGCGGGAGATATCCTGACCGGAACTGAGGGTGCCGATGACTTGCCCGAGATCGTCCCGTATTAAAATGCAGCGCCAGTCCATGAGCCGTTCCTTCCCGCTTCGCGTAACGACAGGATACTCATGGTTCCACGTTTCGCCATCCCCGGTGATGAAACGGTGGAACTGTTCCCGCACGCTCTCCCGAGCCCGCTCCGGCAGAAACTGGTCAAACCAGTTGCGCCCTACAACATCACCCTGCTGGTAGCCGAGCAGCTCGCATCCGCTCCGGTTGATCATCTCAACCTGTTCATCGGTCCGTATCTTGACAATAATCGCTCCGGACACGTCCAGATATTTCCGCGCCCGCTCCCTCTCTTGGAGCAGCGCTTCCTCAAAACGTTTCTGTCCGCTGATATCGCGAATGATCCAGCACAACCCCTTTTGTCGGGCATCCTGCCACTGGGGGATTACTGTCAGAGCCGCCTCAAAGACGGCCTTCTCGCCTGCGGGCTGCATACGCACCTCCCACTCACCATTCCCCGCTCCCTTCTCCGGGCTCTCTAGAACCGCTGAATATCTGTCGCGATCAAGCTCGTGGACAAATACAATCAGCGGCCTTCCCCGGAGAAAATCGGGAGTAACGTTGAGCATCCGACCCGCGCTCAGATTCGCATCGAGAATCACTCCGGATGGGGTCGTGATTATCAACCCCTCAGGAGCTTGTTCGAAAAGTTTGCGGCTTTTCAGACGTTCCTCTTCGATTAATCGGCGGCTCTCCTCAATTTGAGCATCCTTTTCAGATATCTCCTCTTGCGCCGCCAGCAGTTTTCGCAGCGACCTCCGAAGCATTTGGATGAGAGTGTCAAAGTCTCTTTCCCCTGTTTCTTTTGAGCGCCTCCTGTCTTCGACATCTGTTAAATGCTCGAGAAAGTATTGCATGTCGTCGATGAATCTAATTCTATTTTGGCCGATTTTTACCACTAGTCATCCCCTCCGGATGCGGGTCTCAAAGCGGGCCGTACTGTCCTTCGACAGCCGGAAATAAGAATCATTCGCATGAATGGCGGGCGCCGCTCGGCAGAGCTCATTTATAGTTTATCAATCTTTTTATTGCATGTTAATAGGTGCTAAAGCACTTCTTAGAACGACTCTCCCCCTCGGCGGCACAGGTCTCCAGCGGGGTGGTCTTTAAAAGCTGCAACTTCACAGGGGCTGTTCAAGTTTTTCCCCTTGCTCAATCATTACCTGTCAGCTCGGTACCACAGGCGTCTCGCCTGTGGTCTTTCTTCTCTTTTTAAAAACCAAAAGCCACAGGCCGGAGGCCTGTGCTACCGGGGTTTTTTTCCCGGAGTTGTGCTACCGGAGCTTTTTCCTCCGAAGTTCAGTCTCCGACCCATCCGACTCGTCCGACCTGTCCGACACGTCCGACAGGTCTGAGTCTTTCGGGCTTTCCGAAGTGAGGTGAAGTAGAGGTGAACTATCAGGATGGATCAACTGGCATGCCCGCATTTACAAACGCGGGTCAATATTTCACAACACGCTCTTACAAGCTAAAAACTTCTGCGGTGCCCGAGCGATCCTCTTCGCCCGGGCTATTCAACTGGAAGACTAAATTCTACCCTGGTGCCTTCGTTCACCTTGCTGGTGATGGTGAGCGAGCCGCCATGCGCATCGATCAGCTTTCTGCAGATGGAAAGCCCCAGCCCGGTTCCGTGCAGCTTTGTCGTAAAGAACGGCTCGTGCACGAGCAACAACTGCTCCGGGGGAATCCCGCGGCCCGTATCCGCTACTGAGAAAACCACCTGCCGTTTTCCGTCTTTTTCGAGAAAGCAGGCATTTACTTCAATGTTTCCGCCCTCCGGCATGGCTTCGACGCTGTTCGTTATCAGGTTCATGAGCACGCGGATCAGCTTGGGGCCATCGACGAGAATGGACTGGTCAACCGGAGAACAATCCACTTTCACCACGACATCTCTCAGCAGATGAGCGACCCCTTTTACCGCCTGATGGCAAAGTTCCGAAACCGGCCACAGCGACCGGTTCATTTCCACAGGCTTCGAATATTCCAGCAGCTCGGCGACAGTATTATTGAGCAGATTAATGCCGTGGTCGATCTCGCCGAGAATTTCGAGCTTGTCACGCTCTTTCCCGAGCACAACTCGCAGGCTGTCGACGCCCATCCGGATGTTTTGCAGCGGGTTGCGGATTTCGTGCGCGACGACCGACACCATCTGTCCGATCTGGGCCAGCGACTGCATGCGGCGCATCTGTTCGACCTTGATCTTAACCGTTTCCTCAAGGCTTTCCGAAAGTTGGCGGTAGCGCAGCTCCGATTGCCGCAAGCGTTCCTCCGTCAGCTTTCTGTCGGTTATATCATACGTGAATGTGGCCACCTGCTTCAGATCCTCGCGCTCATCCAGAATCGGCACATACGTTAGGACTAATGTATATTCCGTCCCCTCACGGCGAAAGCTGAATTCCGTCGTCTGCGGTTTGCGCGTCTCCATAGACTTGAACATCAGTGGAAGGTACTTCTGTGTGATTTCAGGCGAAACAAGCTCCTCATCGCGTTTGCCGATAATCTCTTCCCTTCGCCGCCCAAGCAGCTTCATCCCTCTCTCGTTCATATAAAGGATGCGCCGGTCTTTATCGTAGATGACGAAAAACGACGGATAACTCTCGGCCGCAAGCCGAAACCGTTCCTCGCTTTCACGCAGCGCCATCTCGAGTTCCTTCCGCTTGAGCGAATACTTGATCCCGCGAGAAAGCATGCCGCTGTTCATCTCGCTTTTGAACAAATACTCCTGCGCTCCCAGGGAAAGCGCCTGAACCGCCAACTCCTCATCTTTGATCACGGTAAGAACAACAATCGGTACTTTCGGAGCGCATTCCTGCACCTTGCGCAATGTGTCCAGGCCCTCGCTGTCGGGGAGGAGGAGATCGAGCAAAACCAGATCGATGCCCCCCTGCGCCAATCTCCGGCATCCCGGCTCAAGCCGGGAACTCGTTTCGATATGAAAAGTCAAATCCGAGATCTCGCTGAGAAGTTCGCTAACCAGACGGACGTCGCCCGGATTGTCTTCAATGATCAGGATGTTGTATTTTTCCCTTTGCGCGGTAGACAATTTAATCCTGTCCCTTTTTTGGAAGCGTTACAATGGTAAGCCAGAAATCCTCGATTACTCGAATGACCCTGATGAATTGATCGAGGTCGACCGGCTTGACAATGTATGCGTTTGCATTCAGATTGTACGTTTTCAGCACGTCTTCCTCAGCCTTTGAAACTGTCAGGATTACCACAGGTATGTTCTTTAGGTCTTGGTCCCTCTTCAACTCCTCGAGCACCTCGCGCCCGTCCTTTCGGGGAAGGTTCAGGTCGAGCAGGATGAGGTCGGGCCGCGGCGCATCCTCAAATTTTCCGTTCTGGCGAAGAAAATCCATCGCCTCTTCGCCGTCGCGAGTTATGTGCAGATTGATCTTGATTTTGCCTTCTCTGAAGGCTTCCTGTGTCAGCCGGATATCCCCCGGATTATCTTCAACCAGGAGGATATCCGCTATCTTGCCCGTCTCAGTTCTCAATATGGTCATTGCTCTCTCCGTGGTATGGTGAAGAAAAAAGTGGATCCCGCGCCGGGAATCGATTCAACCCAGATGCGCCCGCCATGGCGTTCGACCACCCGCTTGCAAATGGCGAGTCCAATGCCGGTGCCCGTGTGCTCGCCGCGAGTGTGCAGCCGCTGGTACAGGCGAAAGATGCGCTCGTAGTGGCGCGGCTCGATCCCGATCCCGTTGTCGGAAACAGAAAACACCCATTCGTTCCCGGCCTCTTTTGCGGATATATGGACTTTGAGCGGCTCATCCTCCTTCCTGAACCTGATTGCGTTATCGATGAGGTTCTGAAAGACCATCGAGAATTGTATCGGGTCCGCCACAACAACAGGCAAGGTGTCATGAGTGACAGTGGCATGGTTTTCCCTTATCAAACTCCCCAGCGTTTGGAGCACCCGCGCCAAAACTTCTTCGGCATCAACCGCCTCGGGTTCTTTTCCCCGCGTCTGTACGCGCGAGTATTCGAGCAGACTTTCGATGAGCGCTTTCATCCTGGTAGCGCCGTCAACCACGTAATCCATGAACTCGCGGGCGTCATCCTCGAGCAGGTGACCGTATCTCCTCTCGATCAGTTGGACGTAGCTGGTGATCATGCGCAAAGGCTCCTGCAGGTCGTGCGAGGCGACATACGCAAAATACTGGAGCTCCTCGTTCGATTGCTTCAATTCGCGCATGAGGCGATCGAGTCTGCGTTCGGAGTCGATTCGCTCGGTCACGTCCTCAATCGCCAGAAGGAGTATGACACCGAAATTCTCATTCTGCAGGCGGCGCGCGTTCAGCAGCATGACCCGGCGGCCGATATTAGGAAAAGTATGCTCGACCTGAAAATCTTCGAAAAAGTCGCGGCCCGCGACCATTTCGCTCAGCAGATTGCGAAGCGACGGGATATCCCACTGCAGGTTCCCCAGTTCGAAAACGTATCTTCCCTCGACGCTTCCCTGATCTGCCCTGAAGAATCGATAGAACGAGGTGTTGGCAAGCATCACCTTTAAATCTTCAGTGAGTACAAGGAGCGGCTCGCGTATCGTCTGAAACAACTCCTCGGCGAATCTGCGCGCATTCTCCCGCTCGGCTTGGTGACGTTTCTGATCCGTCAAGTCTTTAACTAGCCAGAGGATTCGACACATTTGTTTGCCTGCAGGTTCCAGCAGGACTGCGCGAAAGAGACCGGGAAATGAATATTTCTCATCCGCCGCGATCGTCTGTTCCCATTCCAACACTCCCCCTTTCGCGGGCATCTCCTTCAGCCGGTCCAGGAAATAGTTGCGCTCTTCAGCAAGGACCCGGTTCACCAACGGCACACGTATCTGCGGAACATCCTGCAGTCTCAGCGCATCCTTCGCCGCCTCGTTCGCCTCAAGAACGATCCCGGCCTCGTCCGTCACAACATACGGCGACGGAGCAAAGTCGAACAGGTTCTGATATTCCCTGCGCTGGGCCGTTATGATATCCTGCGCTCTGCGGAGTTCCTCGTTTTGCTGGCGCAGTTCCTCCTCGGCCACAGCCAGTTCCTCGAGCGTATGCTTTAGCCTCTCGATCATCTCGGGCAGAACCTCGCGAAGCTGTTGCTCGTCGGAAAAATCAACCTTCGAGAATACTTCGACCTGATCGAGCAGCCGTTCTATCTCGGTTTTCTTTGAGGCCTTGTCCATCTTGCTGAGCACGCCATCTCGGGTCGCCGCCCGCGCGGAACCACTCGAGATGTTCCCTTTGAGCTATCATCCTTTTTTTGGATACTCATCCATCACCAGGATCACACCCGCGGCTTCCCTTTCCCGCCCGATAAGCGGACTGCAATTGACGTGAACAGTGACTTCCTTTCCGCGTCGATTTATCGCCTTGAGCTCGACTTTCTCAGCTTCCTTATTCTCAAGAACAGTCCTGATGCAATCCTTCAGCTTTTCTACCGGCAGACCCATGTCGAGGTTAAGAAAATTATGTGTTTCCGCTTCATCGGCGCGAATACCCCATAATTGCTCAGAGTGCAAGTTCCACATCATTACCTGGAACCGGCGGTCAAGCGCTACGACGCCCATCGGGACGCTGCGGAGGACCGAGTCGCGGAAGGAGGTCATCTGATTCAATTGCTCCGTGCGCTCGCGCAACTCGTCGTTGATTGTCTGCAGTTCTTCGTTCGTCGCCTGCAGCTCTTCGTTCATCGTCTCCATTTCTTCATTGGAGGATTGCAGTTCCTCGTTTGAAGTCTCCAATTCCTCGACCGTCGACTGGAGTTCCTCATTCGTGGTCTCGAGTTCTTCGGAAGACGATTGCACTTCTACCAGCGCCTGCTCAAGTTCGACGTTGATCCGTTCCGCTTCCTTCTGGAGTTGACGATGCGCGGTAACGTCGGTAAAAAAAATACCCACACCCACTATTTTCCGCTGCTGATCAGCCAGCGGATACATGTAGATATCCAGATATTGCACCGCACCCTCAGGCAAGTTGCGCTCCACACCTGTCAAATTGATGACACGGTTTTGATTGAGCACGTCATGAATGAGCGGGCGCAGCTCCGCCGGCCGGTAAGAAACCTCCAACTCAAAAAACGGGCGGCCGACGTCGGATTCCTTGATGTTGAACAGAGAAACGGCCCCGAGGTTGGCCAGGAGCAGCTTTTCATCCGTGTCGACCACCAGTTGCGCGGCCGGCATGAACTGAAACAGGCTCTCATAGAGCTGCTGCCGCGCCGCCGGCTCTTCAACCGGCTCAACCAGATTGCCCGCTGCAATGGCACGGCGATAAGACACCGGCATCGGCAGTTTCCGAAAAATGCGCAGTTTCTGGTTCAGCGGCTCAAAGAAACGGTCGCGCGTAAGCATTGTCTCAGCCATTCCGAGGAAAAGGATCCCATAATCATTGAGCGCAAAGTGGAACCGCCCCAGGATTTTCTCCTGCGTTTCGATGTTGAAATACATCATCGTGTTCCGGCACGCAAGGATGTCGAGCCGTGAGATCGGCGCCGCCTGCACTACATCATGCGCCCCAAAGATGACGTTGCGCCGCAGTTCCTTGTCAAACTGGTATTTTCCGTTCACTAATCTAAAATACTTGTTGTGCAGGCGCTCGGGAACTTCCTCGAGGTCCTGCTTGCTGTATAGCCCGTGGCGCGCGAAAATGATTGCCTCCTGGTCCGCGTCGGTGGCATATATCTTTGCTCTGTGTATAAACCGTTCTTTGCCAAGCACCTCGGCGAGGATCATCGCTAATGTATACGCCTCCTGCCCGGTCGAGCAGCCGACGCTCCATGCGCGCACCTGCGCTTGCTCGCCCTTTTTTTCAAGCAATGCCGGAACTGCCTCATTCGCCAGAAATTCCCAGGCGACGGGATCGCGGAAGAAGCACGTGACATTGATCAGGATCGTGTTGAAAAGCTCGTTGAATTCCTCCGGGTGTACTTCGAGATAATCCTGGTACTCTTCGTAGCTGTATGTTTTCACCGTCGCCATCCGCTTTTGTATCCGCCGCGTGAGGCTGCTCCGCTTGTAGCCGGTGAAGTCAAAATTTCGGCTGAACTTTAAGAAGTTGAGCAACTCCTCAAAGGCATGTTTATCTTCAATAATCGTTTTCTGGGAGGCACTCACAATTCTTCTCCTCGCACCAGAGTCACAAGTGCAGGCCCGATCTCCGACAATGGAAGAATGAAGTCCACTTTGCCGGTTCGAATCGCGCTGGACGGCATGCCGTAAAACTCCGAACTCTGCTCATCCTGGGCAATTGTCGTTCCGCCCATCTTTTTGATTGCCTGAATCCCCATTGCGCCATCGCTGCCCGTACCAGTCAATATTACCGCGATCGCCCTGTCTTTATATGTTGCCGCGACCGATTCAAAGAGTAAATCCGCCGACGGCCGAACGAAATGAACCAGTTCGCTCTGCGATAGCGAAATGGTGCGGTCTCTATTTATCAACAGATGGCGATTCGGAGGCGCAATATATATTTTCCCCGCCTCCAGCGCCTCTCCCTCTTCGGCCTGCTTGACCTGTGCCTTTGTATGGCGGCTGAGGATTTTGGCCATCAGGCTCCGGTGTCGCGGATCAAGATGCTGTACAACAACAACCGGGGCTTCCAGGTTCTCAGGCAGATGTTCGAGAATCTTTTCCAGCGCCCTCAACCCGCCCGCCGACGCTCCAATTGCAATGATATCGTATGCCTGTGTCTTCACTTGCGGCCGGCTTTCCGCGCTCGCATCTCGTCGACCTCGCGTGAGGCGCGCGCATCGAACCTCAGATGCAGATTTGCTTGGGCCGTAATCAGACAGATTTACCACCCTAAAATATTTTATCATTTCTTAAACGGGAGTGGTAGAGCCTCTCTCACTGCCCCCACCGCAGAACAAGGTAACCCTCTTTCCGTCCATGCGCAATAGTATGCGCTGATTCAAGTAAGAGTCAACACCGCTCCTTGCCGCAGGAAAGAGGATGCTTCCTGTCAAAATTGCGAGGCCGGATTCTCCGTACGGGGCAATTTGAGAATTGAACAAGTCGGACCTGTCGGACTCGTCAGACCAGTCGGATGGCAGCCGCCGTCTCGGCTGTCCGTGTTCCGGTAGTGCCGGCTGCGGCACAGGCGTCTCGGCTGTGTTTTTTTAAAAATTGCAATCCTTGGCAGGGGTTGTTCAAGTTCCTCCCCCTTGCTGAATCAGCGCCACTCAGCCCGGTAGCGCCGGGTGCGGCACTGCCGCCCTCTGGCCTGTGTGCTTTTCTTCTTTTGAAAACAAAACCAACTACGAGTGAAGCCGACACCGGCTAGGCAGTGAAAAACCCGCCCAGACAGTCACGGCGCCTAAAAGATAAAAGGGATGGCTTTCCGTATCATACCGCAGACAGCCTTTACGGATCCACTACATCGAAACCTGTCTCAGGGTCACGGCGCCGAACGGCCGAGTTATTCTTGATTTCGAGCAGGATGATTTCCCCCAGCTTCCAAACCTCAATCCCGGGGCGGATGCACCCGGTCCGCGTCTGGCCCTCCCGTCCGAGCGCTGCATGCATGTGCAGACGCGGCCTGCCTTCACCGTCGGGGAATATGGTGCCGACCGCGCATATTTCGTGAACCCCTTCGAGCATGTGAAACAACGGTTCAACGGGCATCCTCTCCCGCTCCCTCGGACCGACCACAATCTTCCCGCCGGTGTCGATTCCGCCCACCATAATGCACAGGCCCCGGCTGACTTTCTCTTCCAGCGCAAATTGCTCAATGGCCGCCGGCATTTTATCGCCGTGCTCGAGCCTCAGCACAAATATCCGCCCAATGGCGCCCTCGCTGTATCGCATTATTCCAGGTCCACTTTCTGATCGGTGGCAGGCACTTGGAGGAGTCCGACCAGTCGGACCTGTCCGACCCGTCTGACCCGTCCGATTCTTTCCGACCATCACTCCCCCGGCGGAAGTACTTCTCTTATAAACTGCTCGAGGTCCTCGAGTGCGGTAGCCAGTTGTTTCCGCATCTGCTTCAGGGTGTCCGAGCCCTCTTTTTCAACCTCGTCAAGTCTTTTTTCAAGTACCTCTTTGCGCTGCTCCAGCTCCTGTATTTGCTCTTCGACTTTCGCTTCTACCTCGGGCTTTTCCTTTTCCGCCCTTCGCTGGAGCTCGTCCAGTTCCCGATTCAACTCATCCAGCCGCACATTCAACGTTTTCTCGTACTCTTCCATCCGCTGGATCATGTACCGCCTTGCAGCCTCATACGCCTCTTGTGTCTTCCGCCTCACCTCTTCGGCCGACACTTCGGGCGGAACGGTTTCTTCTTCTGCATTTTCGGGGGAAACCTCCTCGGCCGATCCGGCCGATGCCGCCGTATCCTGATCCTCAGCGACGACTATACCCGCCGCTCCGGCAATGAAAAGAAATATGAGAATACTCAAAAACAGGTATCGCATCTTCTTCCTCCCACTCAAGGACATGTTTCTCCACTGCTCGCACGAAACCAGTTCTGACAATTCTATTGATGACCCTTAGCTTCCGTCAAGCTATTACTTCGCGCGTGCTTCTCACATGGAAAGAGCGGGAGGCCGCCGGCACAGCCGCCTCCCGCTGCATTGCACCCGAGCTCTACTTATGGAACACCTTCCGCCCGAATTTCTTCAGATCGTCCAAAGTGGCATCCATCCGCGTTTTCACGTTCTTCCAGGTGTCCGCACTGGCGGATCTTACTTCGCTTAATCTCTTATTCGCCTGCTCCCGTTTCACCTTGAGATCATCGAGCAAACGATGCAGTTCCTGCTTCCGTTGCCCCTTCTCGTGCTCGGTCTTCGCCTCGACTTCCTTTATCTCGTGCTCGATGTCCTCGATTTTTTCCTCTAGTTTTTGCTCGTATTCTTTCTTTTCTTCCTTTATTTTCTGTTCTTCATGTTTCTGTTCCATGTATGTCACTCCCTCTCAAAAACCCCAGAAGGACTGTTCACTTTTCCTCTTCTATACTATGCACCCAGGAGCTTACAGTGGCAAAAAAAGAGAATTAAGCCATGGCTTTAGAAGGAGCGAAGCCGGCCGGCTTCGGCATGCACATTCCACAGAGCCAAAGGCATCAAACCATGATCCCTAGAGGAACCTGTAATGTTTCCTCACGTCCTTTGAAATTTTCCAGACGCAGTCCATGCCCTCCGGAAAAGTTACAAAATCGCCCGGCCCGAATTCCGCCGGCTTTCCATCTTTCGGCTCCACCCGCACCCGGCCTTCAAGAATATAGCATTGCTCGGTCTCGTCATAGTGCCAATCGAAGGTCGAGGCTTCTTTCTCCCAAATCGGCCACGTCGACACCCCCATTTTCTCGAGGTCGTCCTTCGAGAGCTTCTTGATTTCAATTTCGTCCATGGCGTGTTCTCCCGTATCGGCGGTCGGACTCGTCCGACTCGTCCGACCTGTCTGACGGGGTCCGACCTGTCCGACAACTTCTAGATTTTAATTCCCAATATCCGCTGCGCGTTCTTCAAAAATATCTTTTCCAGAATCTCATCCTTATAGCCCTCGGCGGCGTATGCATCAAACAGCTTCTGGTGCGGGATCATCGGATAATCCGACCCAAACATCGCTCGGTCCTGCAGGCGGCTGTGCAGTTCCTTCTTGAGCGCCGGCGAAAAATACTTGGGGGACCAGCCGGATAGTTCCATTACCACGTTTGCCTTGTGAATGAGCACCGCAATCATCTCGTCCTGCCACGGCCATGACGGATGACACGCGATGATGAGCAACTCCGGAAAATCGGCCGCCACATCATCAATGTGCGGGATCGGGCGCGTGTACTTGAGATGAATTCCCATGCCGCCGGGCATGCCCGCGCCAAGCCCGGTTGTGCCCGTATGGAACATGACCGGCGCCTTCAGTTCCACGCACTTCTCCCACAACGGATAAAAGCGGCGGTCGTTCGGATAGAAACCCTGCGCCGTCTGCTGGAACTTGACGCCCATCAGCCCGAGCTTCCTGATCGCGCGTTCGGCCTCCTGAATGGCCATCTCGCCTTTCCACGGATCAACGCAGGCGTAGCCGCCGATGAAGGCGTCGGGATAATCGCTTGTGAGCTTTGCAATATAGTCGTTGCTCGTCGCCGGCTGACCGGTATTGGTCTCGGCGTCCCACGCAACGATGATTCCTTTGACGCCTGCATCAATAAAATCCTGCGCCATCTCAGCTTCGGATTTGGAGACCGACAATACCTCCTCGTCCGTCAGCTCACGCTTCTGGTAATACTGGAGAAGAGCCTTCTGGTACTTCAGCATGCTCCTGGCGGCGGCGCGCGTCGATGGATGCGCGTGGACATCTATGGCTTTTATCATGCGGTCCTCCCAAAAAAATGGCCCTTGCTTGCCTTGCCTGCTTCTTTCAGACTGAACAGATCTCTTCCCGCTTACACTCGCGAGAACCCGCCGTCGACGCTGACGATTTGGCCGGTCATCCAGTTGGTCCGGTCGGAGCAAAGGAAGACAATCATGTTTGCGATATCCTCAGTCTCGCCCAGCCGCCGCAGCGGATAGTAGCGCGCCCACTCCTTTGCCATTTCATCAGTCAGGTACGAGGTCATCGGACTGCGAACCACGCCCGGAGCGACGGCGTTGACATTGATCTTGAAGCGCGCCATTTCGACCGCCAGGCATTTCGTGAAGCCGATGACTCCGCCCTTGGCCGCCCCGTAAACGGTCATCCGTTTCTCGCCGACGCGGCCGGCGTCGGAGGCAAGATTGACGATCTTGCCGTATCCGCGCGGGATCATGTGGTCGATTACGGCTCTGCAACAATTCATGGTCCCAATAAGATTGATATTGATTTCGCTCGCCCACTCCTCGGGTTCGGTATCGGCAAACAGTCCGCCGGCGGCCACGCCGGCACTATTAATCAGCATGTCCACCTGCGCGTATGCATTAAGAGTTGCCCTGAGCATCCGGGTGACCTGCCGATACTCGCGGACATCGCAGACCGCAGGCATCGCCTCGCCGCCCTGATCGCGGATCATCTTGACCGTTTCCGCGACCTTCTCCTCGAAGAGGTCCGCACAACAGACTTTCGCTCCTTCCTCAGCCAGAAACAAGGCCGTGTTCCGCCCGATACCCGATCCCGCTCCCGTCACCAGCGCCACCTTATTCTTCAGGTAAAGATCCATGTTATCCTTTCCTTCGTTTGGTTGGCTTTTTTACTGTGTGATTTTTTCAAGTGCGTTTGAGCGAAAACTCGATGCTCACCGCTCTCAGTCGTTCGCCCGGCCCGGGTGTTTTTTGAAAGCTACAGCCACAGGCTGGAAGCCTGTGCTACCGGAGCTTGTTGCTCCGGAGTGCGCGCACGGGAGGATGTGAAAGGTTTGGTCCGGTAAAGTGCGGCCCGAAAACAATTCCCACCAGCATTTCAACCAGCCTCCCACCGGCTTTTCAACGATTCACCGGCATGGCGCGATCCTCTACCACTGTTTCTTCAGCAGGCCACGCTCCATCTCGCGCAGTCGCCGCATCACGTTTATTCCAATCTCGAGATGAGGCTGAGCATATTCCTTGAACACCCGCTTCGAGGATTCCTTCGTCTTGATGCCGCGCCGTGTCCGCGGCAGATCCGAAATAAGCAGTAGTGCGCCGACGTTCAGGTTCCGGCTGAACCCCGCCGAGAACAGTGTCGCGCACTCCATCTCGATCCCGCTGACTTTTTCGCGTTCGAGTGCAGCCCTGAAGTCGTCATCGAATTCCCACATGCGGTAGTTGGTAGTGTGCACCACGCCCGTATGATAAAAACGCTTGGCCGCCTCCACCTCCGTTGTAACCGCCTTCTGTACCGTAAACGATGCAAGGGCGGGTACTCCTGGCGGCATGTAATGATTCGACGTGCCTTCGTCCCTTATCGCGGCCACCGTATTGAAGAAGTCGCCGAGACGGTGTTTCTTCCGCAATCCGCCGCACATGCCGAGCATCAGGATCGCAAGCGGATCGACAAACGCCAGCAGGTCTATCACCAGCGCAGCCATCGGAGACCCCACGCCGAAATTCAAGATCGAGATTTGCTCCTCCGGCCAGTGACAGACCTCCATAAGCGAGCCCCGGCATGTGGCTCTCCCGGACGCCTCATTGAAAAGCGTCATGTAATGGGAAAAATTGGTCAGCAAAATAAACGGCTGAAATTCCGCGACCGGACTGTTCGTGTAACGCTCCAGCGAATCCCGGCCGATTTTCTCCCGCAATGCCTCCGCCGATGAACGTGAATTTTTTCCCATTTCCGCCTGCCTTCCTCTTAAAGCGCTTTCCCCCTATTTGACGGAATAATATCAGCAGCAAAATGCCGCCGTCAACCTGCTGAGGCTCAGAGGAGGATATGAAACGGTTGGTCCAGTAAGGGTGGCCGAAAAAAGTGCCCACCAGCATTTCAGTGAGCCTCCCAGGCCCGGTGGCGCCGGGTGCGGCACTGCCGCCCTCTGGCCTGTGTGTTTTTAAAACCAACTGCCACGGGCTGGAAGCCTGTGCTACCGGGGCTTTGTTGCGCCGGAGTGGGCGCGCGGCAGGATGTGAATAGTTGTCGGACCGGTTGGAGTCCTCCGACTGTCTTACCGGTCGGACTCGTCGGACCTGTCTGACTTGTCCGCCGCCCGACCCGTCCGACTGCCTCACCACTACGCACCCCGTTTGGCTTTTTTCTTTTCATCTGTTAAGATTGCATGCAAAAGGAATCGCGCACCTGCATGAAGGATCCGACCTTTGCCCGGCGCCCAAGAATTGTTCAAGATCAGAAGCCTGAATGAGGACGATCGCGAGTGGCTGATCTCTTTTGTCTCGCAAAGCTGGGGCTCAACCAGAATCATCTCCCGCGGCAGAACTTATGACGTAGTCCTCCTGCCGGGTTACGTGGGGACGATCAATGGTCAGCGGGTCAGCCTCGCAACCTATCATATTAAAAATAAAGAGTGCGAGATGGTGACCCTCGAAAGCGGCGTCGAGGGAATAGGCATAGGATCGGCGTTGATCGAGGCCGTAAAGGGTGCGGCGGTCTCAGCGGGATGCAGGCGCCTCTGGCTCGTTACCTCCAATGATAACACGAACGCCTTGCGCTTCTACCAGAAGCGCGGATTTCATCTGGTCGCGGTCTACCCAAATGCGATTGACCGTGCCCGCAAGCTGAAGCCCGAGATCCCGCTCATCGGCGCGGACGGAATCAGGATCCGCGATGAACTGGAACTGGAAATCGTGTTTCCGGATTCCTGACCAACCTCCAATCAGAAATGAAATCTGTCCCGCAAGATATCTACTCAGTTGTGGCCCGGTTTTACGACCACGTCGAGCTTTATCGCAAGCGCCGCGACATCTCTTTTTTCGTGGAAATGGCTCGCGAATCGGGCGGACCCGTTCTCGAAATCGGCTGCGGCACCGGCCGAATTCTGATTCCCACCGCGCGCGCGGGAATCGAAACAGTCGGGCTTGATATTTCCGCCTCGATGCTCGCGGTCTGCCGCGAGAAACTTGCTCGCGAGTCGAAAGAGGTGCAGGAGCGCGCTTGGCTCGTGCAGGCGGATATGCGATCCTTCGATTTGGGCCAAAGATTCCGCCTGATCACCACGCCGTTCCGCCCGTTTCAGCACCTCCTCAATGTCGCCGACCAGCGTTCCTGTCTCGCAAGTGTTCGCGAGCATCTCGCCGAGGATGGCAAATTGATCCTCGATCTGTTTAATCCTGACGTCAGACGACTGGCTCATCTTATCGACAGTCCTGAGCCGCATCGGGAAGAAGAGCCCGAATTCACCATGCCCGACGGCAGCCGAGTGACGCGCCGCATCACGGTCAGCTCCGGCGGGGCCTTGAATCAAATTCTCGATCTCGAGTTAAACCACGACGTCACCTATCCCGACGGCCGCACCGAAACCCTGAGCCAGCGCTTTTCCACCCGCTACTTCTTCAGGTTTGAAGTCGAGCACCTGCTCGAGCTCTCGGGTTTTCGCATCGAAAATGTTTATGCCGATTATGACAAGAGCCCCCTCGGCTCCACGTATCCCGGCGAACTCATCTTTATAGCGACACGCAAGAAATGAAAGCAGCGCCTCCACCTTCTTTCAAGTGTCCGACTTGTCCGACCGGTCCGACGAGTCCCACCTTCCTCTGGACATGAAATTCTCCGTGGCATATAATGGCGGGGCATTTCTACATCGAGGAGGAACGTCATGATCATTGATGCACATGTCCATTTGAATGATCACCGGTGGAGACCGGCCGCATTCAAGCGAGGCCTCGGACGCATAATCTCCGCAAGCCTCGCGAAATACAGCGGAGAGTTTGCCGACCCCGACGAACTGGTAAAAGGCGCCGACGAACAGTTCACCGATCCGACGGGTGAATTATGCATAGCGGACATGGACGAAGCCGGCGTAAATGTTTCCGTCATCACCACGGTCGATTATGCGATGGGCGACGATGAGCCGTGCTCAGGCGATCCCTATTGCCTGCCAATCTCCGATGTGAAT
Source organism: Candidatus Abyssobacteria bacterium SURF_5 (assembly GCA_003598085.1). Lineage (NCBI taxonomy): Bacteria > Pseudomonadati > Candidatus Hydrogenedentota > Candidatus Abyssobacteria > Candidatus Abyssobacteria bacterium SURF_5. The sequence continues at coordinate 162,078 of QZKU01000128.1, read as the reverse complement.
CGCATCTTCGGAGATATCGCCGCAAAACATCCAAAACGCTTCGTCCATCTTGTCGCGGTCGACCCGCGCCGCAAGGATGCCGCGAAAGAGCTCGAGCGCGGGGTGACTGAGCAGGGCGCCCGCGGACTCAAGCTTCATCCCACCACCGGATTCTATCCCGATGACCCCATCTGTCATCCACTCTATGAGAAAGCGCGCGAGCTCGACGTGCCGGTACTCTTTCATACCGGCACCCAGCCGGCGCCCATGAAAGCCAAGTTCGCGCGTCCCGTTTTCGTCGACAGCGCCGCCGCCGACTTCCCGGAAGTCAAAATGGTTATGGCGCACGTCGGCCATTGCTGGTGGGAAGAAGCGCTCGCGCTCGCCGGAACAAAATGGAACCTCTATGTCGACATCTCCGGCTGGCAAAGAGAATTCCTCTACCATCCGGACAGGTTCTATCACATGTTCAGGTGCGCGCTCGATGAGATCGGGCCGTATCGCGTGATGTACGGGACCGATAACCCGTATCTGCAACTCGTCCTAGCCTCAAAGAGATGGCTTGCTGCCGTTCAGGATGCTGTCAATTGCGGGGAGTATTCTTTCAGCAAAGAAGAGATCGAGATAGTCACCGGCGCGGCCGCGCAGAAGCTATACAAGATATAGGCTGTGCCGCCAGGTCATGAGGGGCCCCCGAGGGCGAGTTTTTCCGACATGTCCGACTGGTCCGACTCGTCAGACACGTCGGACTCAGCCACCCGGATTTGGAGCGGCGACTGCAGAACCTGACACAGGGCTCCAGCCTGTGGCTGAAAACATAAATGAGACGGAGGACTTATGATTGTCGATGTGCATGTTCATGTGTATGACGAAGGATGGATACCGCAGGCCTTCATGCGCGGATTGGGAGAGGTCGTTGCGGCCAATGTCGCCAAGAGCACCGGCGAATTCCCCGACCCCGATATCTTGCTGCGCGGCGCGGTCAAACAGTTGAAAGACCCGGAGGGCGATCTGCTGCTCGCTGATATGGATGAGGCTGGTGTCGACGTTTCCGTGATCTTTCCGGTCGACTACGCCCTCGGCGCGCAAGAGCCTTGTTCCGGCGCATCGGAATGCGTTCCGATCGCGACGCAAAACCAGATTTTCAGCCGGATTTCAGCCAAACACGGAAAGCGCCTGGTCCATTTCGTCGGAATCGATCCCAGGCGAAAGGATGCCGCGAAGCAGGTCGAAATCGGAGTCACCGAGCAGGGCGCTCGCGGAGTGAAACTGCATCCAACCGCCGGCTTTTACCCCGACAATCCCATCTGCCACCCGGTGTACCGCAAGGCCCAGGAGCTTGGTGTTCCCGTCCTCTTCCATACCGGGACCCAGCCGGTGCCGATGAAGGCCAAATATGCGCGGCCGGTTTTCATCGATAGTGTCGCCGCTGATTTTCCCGACCTGAAGATCGTCATGGCGCACGTCGGCCTCTGCTGGTGGGAAGAGGCGATTGCGCTCGCGGGAACCAAGTGGAATCTGTACGTCGATTTCTCAGGATGGCAGCGAACATTCACGCTGCATCCGGACAAGTTTTATGGAATGCTGCGCACGGCGCTCGATGAAATAGGGCCGTGGAGAGTAATGTTCGGGACCGACAACCCGTACCTCAAGCTCGTGCTGCCAACCCGGCAATGGATCGATGCCGTCAAGGATGCGCCCAAATCCCATATTTCATTCAGTCAGGAGGAAATCGATATCATTCTGGGGCAGGCGGCGGCAAAATTGCTGAAACTGTAACGCCGTCGCGTCAATGGATGGATTCCGAGGGCGTGTCTTCCTTCTCCGTGCCCGCAGCGGCAAGTGTCGCGCGGATGTCATCGTTCCACATGATGAGCGCATCTTCCTGTTCATCGGTGTAATAGTTCTTTCGTACGGAAATGATTTTGAAGCCGAACCGGGAGTACATCTTCTGTGCGATGACGTTCGACCTGCGCACCTCCAGCGTCGCCTTCGATGCGCCCTTTTGCAGCGCCTCTTCCAGCAGGTGCAGCAGCAACATCTTTCCGAAGCCCTGCCCGCGGTACTCGGGGTGAATCGCGATATTCGAGATGTGCGCCTCGTCGAGAATGTGCCAGAACCCGCCGTATCCTATGATTCGCCCATTCAGCTTCAGCACCTTGAAAACCGACTTCTCGAATTGTATCTCGTGGATAAACGCATATTTTGTCCACGGAGTCCTGAATGAGACCTTTTCGATTTCGAGCACCTCGTCAAGATGCTTGATTGAGAGCGTGTGAAAGCTGAGTTTGCCCACCTTTGCCATCAGGTATTCCTGAGAACGAGCTCGCGATAAGCTCCATGTATTCTCTTATAGATAGCGCCCGGTTTTCCGCCGCCCACTCGCAAGGGGCCTATCCGCGTCACCGCCAGCGCCTCGATCGCGCTGTTGGTGATGAAACATTCCTCGAAGCCGCCAAGTTCGGACGCGGAAATCTTTCTCTGCTCAGCCGGAATCCCCATTTCGGCTGAAAGCTCGAGGACTGCGGCGCGTGTTATCCCTAATAAAATGTCGCTTTCCGGCCCCGGTGTAAAGAGGCGGCCGCCCCCGACAAAAAAGATATTTGCAGTAGTTGCCTCGGTAACGTTCCCGTCTGAGTCAAGCAAAACAGCTTCGTAACAGCCGGCCTCCTCCGCCTCCGAACGAGCAAGGATCGAGTTCAGGAAGTTCATCGATTTGATGCGCGCGTTCAGTGCCGCGGAGGGCATTTTTCGAAACGATGAAATAATGGCGGGTACTCCCTCCGACGCCGCTTCGGTCGAAACCGGCATCGGCGGGCGGATGAAAGCTGCGACAGTCGGGCGTCCCGCATTTGATGTTCCAAGGCCCCCTGAAGCCTTTCCGCGCGTGACACTGATCCTGACGATCGCATCGGCTGTGTTATTTCGTTCGATTAGATCGCTGCAGATTTTGGCGAATTGATCTTGCGAAAGAGGCGGGGTAATTTTTATCAGTTCTGCGGACTCCTCGAGCCGGCGCAGGTGTTGTGCGAGCCTGAAGACGCGGCCACCGTACGCGCGCATCGTCTCGAATACGCCGTCGCCGTACAGGAATCCGCGGTCAAAGACCGAAACCAGCGCCTTGCCTTCAGGCAAGAAGTCTCCGTCAAGATAAACAACCTTCTCCACTTCCGTCTCCGGCATTCAGGATTTCGGCCTCCGCCGTATCTGCTTGCCCGTTCGCAAAGCTTCGATAAGCGCCTGCGCCTTGTTCAGGCTCTCCTGATATTCCCGCTCGGGCTCGGAATCGGCGACTATTCCGCCCCCGACTTGGATGTAGGCGTTGCCGCCCTTGATGACGAATGTGCGAATGATGATGTTCAGGTCCATGTCGCCTGTATAAGAGATCCAACCGAGCGAGCCCGTGTAAGGACCCCGCCTCACCGATTCGAGCTCGTCGATAATCTCCATGCACCGAATTTTTGGGACGCCGGTAATGCTGGCGCCGGGAAAAACGGCGGCCAGAACATCAAAACACGAACGTCCGGGCGCAAGCGTTCCTACGATGTTTGACACGATATGGAACACATGCGAATATCGTTCAATCACCATCAGCTCGTCTGGCCTCACCGTTCCACATGTGCATACGCGCCCGATATCGTTCCGCGCCATGTCTACGATCATGATGTGCTCGGCCCGCTCTTTCGGATGAAGAATAAGCTCCTCGCGCAGGGCTTCGTCTTCGGCCTCGCTTCGCCCGCGCGGCCGCGTTCCCGCGATCGGGCGTGTCTCAACAAAATCTCCGATCACCCGGACGAGCCGTTCCGGCGAACAGCTCACCAACTGGAATTCGCCGAAATCCATGTAAAAAGCAAACGGAGACGGATTGATTCGTGTAAGCCGCCGGTAAAGCTCGATCGTGCCGCCCTCGAACGGGATCTTCAGTCGCTGCGAAAGGTTGGCCTGAAAGATGTCGCCCGCCGCAATATATTCTTTCGCCCGAACGACCATCTCGGAATATTTCTCTATGGTATGTGTCGAGGTCATCTCGCCAAAACCGATCCGAGCGTCTTCCGACGCCGAAGTACTCCCATTGTTAAGCTTTCCCAAAAATTGTGACACCTTCGAGAAAGCCTTCGCTTCCGCCTGCGCGCCGTCACTACAATCGAAAACGGAGGAAATAATCTCCACCGCGCCGGTCATCCGGTCAAACACGACCACCGTGTCCACACATATGAGAAAACAATCAGGCAGATCCAGATCGTCTTCGGCCTCGTCAGGGAGTTCCTCAAAATAATTCTTCATGTCGTATGAGAACAAACCGACCATCCCGCCGAAGAACTGCGGAAGTTGCGGCTGGTGCGGCAAGCGGTAAGGGGCCAGCAGCTCCTTTATAGTGTCAACTGGATTTCCCGGCAGAGTCCTCTCTCCGTTAGCATCACGAATACGGCAGGCGAATCGTTTCGCTCGTATGGTGAAAAGGGGGTCGCACCCGATTATCGAGTAGCGTGCCGTCTTGAATGGCCCCTCAGCACTCTCAAGCAGGAACGGAAATGCGCGGCCGGCCAGGGCTTTAAGCACTTCAAGCGGCTTGAGATAGGGAGCAAGAGGCTGTCGGCAGATACCGACCGGAGAAAGGCCCTCGCGCTCGATAACCGTTGAGTGCGCTTCTCCCTCTTTGCAGATCAAGTTCGCGATTTGCCGATGCATAGGTATATTGCCCAAATTTGGACGGCACAAAAATTGCTGTATCACAAAACATTGGGGTAGAATTAGGAGAATTATACCAGATGCCGCACTATTACTCAAAGAAAATCAAGCGGCAGGAATTTCAGTAGACTTTTTGAATCCGGAAATGGTAAAATTAGCCTAACTACCCACACCACAACCGTCTTCAACACTACCTGAGGGGGCTGGGCGCTTCTCACTATTCTGCATCTGCGGAGGATTTCGACATGATCTTCGATACTATTGCGGGGCTCTTTTCCAATGATATGGGCATTGATCTTGGCACCGCAAATACCCTGGTGTACGTAAAAGGACAGGGCATTGTTCTGCGCGAACCCTCGGTTGTCGCGATTCGACAGGGGGAAAATCGCGCGCTGGCAGTCGGTAGCGAAGCGAAACAGATGATCGGCCGCACACCCGGTGACATCGTTGCTATCAGACCCATGAAGGACGGTGTTATCGCGGATTTTGAAGTCACCGAACAGATGCTTCGCTACTTCATTCAAAAGGTCCATAACCGCAAATCTCTTGTTCGTCCGCGTATGGTCATCGCAGTTCCGTCCGGCATCACCGAGGTCGAGAAAAGGGCCGTCGAGGATTCCGCCGCGCAGGCAGGCGCTCGGAGCGTAGCGCTCATAGAAGAACCGATGGCCGCGGCCATCGGCGCGGGCTTGCCGGTACAGGAGCCCATTGGCAACATGATTGTCGATATCGGCGGCGGCACAACCGAGGTTGCCGTCATTTCGCTGGGAGGAATCGTCTTCAGCAAGACCGCGCGCATAGCCGGCGACGAAATGGATCAGGCAATCATTCAGCACCTGAAGAAAACATACAACCTCATGATCGGCGAGCGAACAGCTGAAGAAATAAAGATTGCGCTCGGCTCCGCTTTCCCGATGGAGGAAGAAAAACATATGACGGTAAAGGGCCGCGACATGGTCGCCGGCCTGCCGAAGCCGATCACCATTACCTCTGAAGAAATTCGGGAAGCTCTTGCAGAACCCATATCCACCATCCTCGAATCCGTAAAGATCACCCTGGAGCGCACACCGCCTGAATTATCAGCGGACATTGTCGACCGGGGAATGGTTCTTGCCGGCGGCGGCTCACTTCTGCGCGGTCTCGATAAACTGATCGCGGAGGAAACGCAATTGCCGGTGAGATTGGCTGACGATCCTTTAACCGCGGTGGCCATGGGTGCGGGAAAATATCTGGACGGTATGTTCAATTTTCCAAAGAGCCGCATCTAGCTCTTATCCACCCAAGAGGTAGCAGTTGTATCTACCCGACTTCTTATGGAAGTATAGACGCCCGCTTCTGTTTTTCGCCCTGCTATCACTCGCGTGCCTTTTCATGATTGACAGCCTCCATAAGAAATGGGTCGCGCGAATCGGCAACGAACTGGTCCTCGATTTCACCTCGCCGGTCCAATCGCTGTCGAAGGGAGCGCATAACGGTGCGCGAAATGTCCTTTCCGTTTTCCCGGATTTTTTTCGGACTCGAGCCCAGAATATCGCCCTGAAGAAACGCGTCGGAGAACTCGAACAGCAGGTGGTCGCCCTGCGGGAGGACCTGCGCCAGGAACGGCGCCTCAGAGACTTGCTCGGGTACGCTGAGAACTTTCAGGAGGAGAAGATATTCGCTCGCGTGGTCGGAAATGACCCGAGCAGTTGGTTTCGCACGATCATAATCGACAAAGGAACCGTCCACGGCGTCCGCCCGTACCTGCCCGTCATCTCCGCATCAGGGCTGGCCGGTCACGTGGTTGAAGTCTTCCGGTTCTCCAGTAAAGTCCTCTTGCTGACAGATCCCAATTCGAAAGTGAGCGTGATTGCGCAGCAAGGACGCGTGCAAGGCGTCGTCCAGGGCGACGGCGCCAGCCAATGCCTTCTCAAATACATCGAGCCCACCGCACACATCAAAACCGGTGACGTCCTCATCACCTCCGGCTACAGCCGCATATATCCCAAAGGACTGTTGGTCGGCAGCGTTACCGATATCAAGAATACGCCGGGAAGCCTTTTTCAGTGGGCCAGATTGATGCCGTATACTGATTTCAAGAAACTCGAGGAAGTGGTGGTCTTGGTGCCGCCGCCCGTTCAGGAGCCGGCGCCCGCGGCGGGTTATCTCCAGCCGCAGGACGCGCCTGTTCCGCGCACCGGCGGCACGTGAGGAAGAGAAAATGATCTTCGGGCTCAAATGGTTTGGAATCGGCATTCTGCTGACGATAGCCGAATCGGTCCTGATGCCGGCAATCGATCTCGCAGGAATCCGCCCCGACCTTCTCATGCTCGCGCTCGTCCTCATCAGCGGCGAAACCAGCTTCTCCAGAACGCTCCTGGTCGCGTTCCTGCTCGGGGTCACCCGCGACATGTTTTCCCTGAGCGCGCCGGGTATGAGCGCTTTTGCTCTCACGCTGACCGCGTTTCTCCTTCTCAAAGCCGAAGAATATGTGCTCGCCGAAACATGGACGGGGCAATGCGCGATAGCGTTCGCGGGAACGCTAATTTATGGGATCATGATCATCCTTCTCAAACCGCTGCTTCATTATGAACTGGGTTCGCCCGTGGCTCTTGTCGCCACCGTGCTCGGCTCTTCCTTGTACACGGCGGCGCTCGCGCCGTGCGTGTATATCGTCGTCAGAAGGCCGCAGGCCCTCCCATATCTGAGGCTCAAACTGAAGCATATAACCGAACATGAAACCATACCTGAGATCAAGACATAGAGAACAAATCCATTTCCACTTGAGGCTTCGTGTTCTCAGTATCATCATTGCGTGCGGATTCTCGCTCCTTTTCCTTCAACTGGTGCACCTGCAGATATTCGCGGGAACAACCTTCAGAAGCTTGTCCGACAGAAACAGAATCCGCCTGCTCCGGCTACAGGCGCCGAGGGGACTCGTATTCGACAGGCACAATAACATTCTTGTCGATAACAGGCCGTCCTTTACTGTTAGCATCATTCCGGGGGAGGCATCCAATCCTGCCGCCACGCTCCAAAAACTGCGCCGATTCCTCGAATTTGACGAGCAAGAAGCTCAGAGAAAACTGGAGGCCGCGAGAAACGCTCCTTTCAGCCAAATCGCCGTTGCCTACGATGTCTCCCTCGAGCAGGCAGCCGCTATCGAGGAATGCTCGCTTGAACTCCCGGGCATCACCATAACCGCGGAACCGTGCAGGCGATTCCCTCTTCTCAAAGGAGCCGCACATGTTCTCGGATATCTTGGTGAAATCGCCCCCCGCGAACACGAGCGGCTCGCGGATAAAGGATATGTCATCGGAGATTACATCGGCAAGGCCGGCTTGGAGTTGGTGGCTGAGGAGTGGCTTCATGGAGAAAGCGGCGGAATGCAGGTGCAGGTGTATGCCGACGGGCATCCGCAGATCGAACTGGACGAAACCGGCAATCCCAGCGTCCGCATCGATTCCGCCGGCCGTGAATTGCTTACCCTGGGCAAAAAAGTGCCGAAGGCCGGCAATGTGGTTCGTCTCACCATCGATGCCGACATCCAACTCGCCGCCGAAGCGGCAATGGGCTCATATGACGGCGCCATAGTCGTCATGGGCGCCGAAACCGGCGCCATCCGAGCCCTCGTCAGCAGACCCTCGTTTGACCCGAATAGCTTCGTCTCGCCGGGAAGAAACGCCGAACGGCTCGAAGTTCTCAATGATCCCCGGCATCCCCTCCTTAATCGCGCCCTGCAGGCGTATTCGCCCGGTTCTACGTTCAAGATAGTCACCGCATATGCCGCCCTGGCCGAAGGAATCGTCTCGCCCGATACAAAAGTCTACTGCAGCGGCTCGTTTACATTGGGAAGGAAATTCCGCTGCTGGAAGGATACCGGCCATGGCTCACTCAATGTCGTCCAGGCGCTGGCGTATTCCTGCGACGTCTTCTTCTACACCATGGCCATGGAACTCGGAATCGAGCGCCTCGAGCACTACGCGCGGCTGTTCGGACTCGGCGCCGCGACCGGAATAGAACTGCCGGGAGAAATGAAAGGGCTCATTCCATCTCCCGAGTGGAAACAGAAAACCTTCAAAAGGCCGGCCGATCAGAAATGGTTTCTGGGGGAAACCGTGATCGCGGGCATCGGCCAGGGTTATACGCTGGCAACACCCTTGCAGCTAACATGCGCGATTGCCACAATAGTGAATGGCGGCAGGCTGGTCACTCCCTATCTTATCGAAAGAGTCGAGACTCCGCAGAGCGATAAGGTCCTTCTCGAACGCGCGCCCGCTCAAAGACACGCACTAAACGATTCCGCGGCGCTCGATCTGATTCAAGAAGGATTGAAGCAGGCCGTGGTCTCGCGTCAACCGTTTTTCGGCACGGCGTGGCGCGCCAAAAACGATACGGTATCGATTCTTGGGAAAACCGGCACCGCTCAGGTCGCAGCCTTTAAGGAAAGAGCCGACACAGCGAAAGAGCTTGAGCAGATCCCCTATGAATTGCGAGATCATGCCTGGTTCGCATCTATCATCGATGGTCCCGATGAACCGTACGCGGTCGTCGTTTTCTGCGAGCACAGCGGCCACGCTTCCGAAAGCGCCGTCCTGGTGACTCTCGAGCTTGCCACCCGCATTGCGGAAGGGGCCGGCACGATTGCTTCCACTGAAACCGCACAAGAAGGACACAGCACGTGAAGAACGGGCACCGAAATTTAACCAAAGGTTTTGATTCTGTTACTCTGGCCTGCACGCTTCTCCTGGTCTGTCTGGGACTGGTGACTGTCTTTTCCTCCTCCTATACGTCAGGTCTCGATGCGGTGAAGCCTTATTTTTCGCGACAACTGGTTTGGGCGCTGCTCGGACTGGTCGCCATGCTCATCGCGGTCCTGATCGATTACCGCTTCGTGGAAGCGTATGCGTATCAATTGTACGGCGTCACTCTCTTTTTGCTGGTCTTCCTCCTTTTCTCAGGGAAAGAAGTTCACGGTTCCCAGCGATGGATTCACTTGATGGGCGTCCAGGTGCAGCCGTCGGAGTTCGTCAAACTCAGCACCCTGTTTGTCCTGGCCAGATTCCTGGACGATATCGGTGATCGCATTCACGAGGTGAAATTCCTCGTAGTCGCCCTCCTTCTCGCCGGCGTCCCGACGGGTCTGATATTGCTTCAGCCGGATCTGGGAACCGCTCTCGTGCTCATTGTGCTTCTCGCAGGAATGCTCTTCGCAGCAGGAATCAAACGGAGTCATTTCGCCTTTCTCGCCGCGGCCGGAATCGCCGGAATCCCGATTTTCTGGCAGTTCCTCAAAGGCTACCAAAAAGCGCGCCTGCTGGCGTTCGTGAATCCCGACCTCGACCCCCTGGGAATAAGCTACCAGGTGATCCAATCTCAAATCGCAGTGGGATCAGGCGGACTCATCGGGAAAGGATGGCTTGCCGGAACTCAAAGCCAGCTCAACTTCTTGCCTGAACAGCATACTGATTTCATTTTTTCGGTTTTTGCGGAACAGTGGGGGTTCCTCGGCGCTTGCCTGCTGATTTTGCTTTACCTCGGACTGTTGTTTCAGGCGATCAAAATTGCCGATACCGCCCGCGACTTTCAGGGCAGTATGCTCGCCGTCGGCATCATCGTAATCATTGTTTTCCAGGTGCTCGTGAATCTCCTCATGACCGTCGGATTATGTCCCGTTACCGGTATCCCGCTGCCCTTCATGAGCTACGGCGGTTCAAATCTGCTGACAATGATGACCTGCATCGGAATCCTCCTGGGAATCCGAATGCGTTCTTTTATCTTCTAATGCTCGAACAACTCGAACAGTTTCTCCCGCTGGTGGTCAAACCCGGCCGCTATGTCGGCGGTGAATTGCATGGCATCCGCAAGGAGTGGAACGCCGCTCGCGTGCGGGTGGCTCTCGCCTTTCCCGAGATCTACGAGATAGGAATGTCGCATCTCGGCCTGAAGATTCTCTACCACATCATCAATTCACGGCCTCAGTACCTCGCCGAGCGTGCCTTCTGCCCATGGCCGGATATGGAACGCCAGATGCGCCGGCACAATGTGCCGTTGTACTCGCTCGAATCCTTCCGGCCATTGAACGAGTTCGACCTCCTCGGATTCTCACTCCAGTACGAGATGACATTTACCAACGTCCTCACCATGCTCGATCTTGCCGCTATTCCGCTGCTGAGCTCCGACAGGCGCAGAGAGGACCCAATCGTAATTGCCGGCGGCCCCTGCGCATTGAATCCGGAGCCGACGGCGGATTTCATCGATGCGTTTCTCATTGGAGAGGCGGAAGAAGGGATCTTGCATCTGTTAAAAGCCTATGAGGAAGCGCGCGGCAGCGATGGGTCAAGGCGAGACGTGCTCCGCCGGCTGTCCGCCGTTGATGGTATATACGTTCCTTCTCTTTATGAGCCCGAGTATCGCAATGGCAAATTCTTTACTCTGCATTGTCGAGAGGGAGCACCTGAATATATCGACAGGCTATGGGTGAAGAATCTTGATGAGGCCCCCTTCCCCACCGCTTCGCCCGTTCCCTTGATTGAGGCCGTCCACGATCGCTACGTCGTCGAGATCATGCGCGGGTGCACGCGCGGCTGCCGGTTTTGCCATGCCGGGATGACGTGCAGGCCGGTACGGGAACGCAGCGTCGACACTATCTGCGCACTTGTCGAACAAGGCCTGGCCAACGGAGGCTATGATGCCGTTACGCTCGCCTCCCTCAGTTCGACCGATTACAGCAAGATCGGCGAATTGGTCAACCGGCTTACGCATCTGCTCTCGGGCCGAAGGATATCTATTTCGCTTCCTTCACTGCGACTCGACAGTTTTTCAATCGAGATCGCCGAAAAAATCCAGGAAGTGAGAAAAAGCGGTTTCACGTTCGCGCCCGAGGCCGCCACCGACCGCCTGCGGAGGGCCATAAACAAACACTATAGGGAAGACGAGATGTTCAGATCGCTCGATAGTGCTCTTCTGGCCGGTTGGGACCTCTTTAAACTGTACTTCATGCTCGGATTGCCAACCGAAACAGATGAGGACGTGGAAGCAATCGCGGCGCTCGTCTTGAACATCAGGAACATGGGCCGCAAAATCAGGGGCAAACGGTTCCGCACCAACGTCAGCCTTTCCGCTTTCATACCCAAGCCGCATACCCCGTTCCAGTGGGAGAACATGGTTCCCGAAGACCTGTTGCGGCGGAAATATTCCACCATCACCGGACGAGTGCCTTATCGCGACGTAAAAATCAGCTGGCGCGAGCCCTCGCTCTGCCTGCTCGAAGCCTTGTTGTCGCGAGGCGATCGCAGAGCAGCAGCAGTGGTGCTTGGCGCCTGGAAGGCGGGAGCAAGATTTGATGCATGGTCTTCCGAATCGAGCATGAAAGCGTGGCGGCAATCAATCAGCCAGGCCGGCCTTGACTTCTCCAGCGTGATCACTTTTCCATATGGACCGGCCGATCCGCTTCCCTGGGACCACATCCGAACCGGAGTGACAAAGGAATACCTGCTTGAGGAAAGAGCCCGCTCCCGCTCGCCTGAATTTACCGCCGATTGCAGGGAACGCTGTCTTGGCTGTGGAGTCTGCGCACATGTGGACTTATCGTCTTAAATACGCCAAACGAGGCCGAATCAGGTTCATCTCTCATCTGGACGTGATGCGCGCCCTGGTGCGGGCGCTATCCCGCACCGGTTTGCCACTTGTATATACCGAGGGATTCAACCCGCGCCCGAAGATAACCATGGGCGCCGCCCTCCCGCTCGGCTATGAGAGCGAGGCAGAGTACGTTGATTTTACTTTTGCGCACGCATTTTCCGTTACAATGGTCAAAGATAGACTCGCTCCGCTCTTGCCGGAAGGGCTCGATTTGCTCGCACTCGCACCCGTTGATCCTTCTTCCCCACGTCTTTCCAGTGCAACTTCTGCACTGTATATGGTACAATTAAAAAGAGAACCAACCGAAGTTGGTAAAGATATCGAAGAATTTTGCGCAAAAGAAACCGCACTGATCGAACGGGTGCGCAAGGATACAAGCGATATTATCGACGTGAAACAGTTCGTGAAGGATCTGAGGACGGAGACCCGGGCGGACGGCCGGTGGCTGCGGATGGAAATTACCCTAGGCGGCCGTGGTTCCTGCAGCGCAGCGGAAGTGGCCCAGGCGGTATTGCATCTTTCCCCGGATGAAGCGAAATGTTTGCATATAGTACGAACGGAAATGAGATTTAGTGGCCGCCCTTTAAGGATGGAGAATGCGAAAGAACAAGAGGAGGAAATTAAGGAAAGCAGGTAAGACGCAAAAGGAATTCCTCCGGGAACTGGTGGCCAGCGTGGATTCGCGCGAGACGAGGATCGCGTTGCTGGAGAATGCCCAGCTGACCGAGCTCTTCATCGAGCGTACCACTGAGCGCCACCTCGTCGGCAACATCTACAAGGGAACAGTCAAAAGCGTCGTTCCCGGCATCGAGGCGGCTTTCGTTGACGTCGGGCAAGGGAAGAACGGTTTTCTCTACGTCTCCGACGTGACCGATGTCCTCGATGACTATGATTTCGATGACGAGGTCGAAGAGGAGGGATATCGCCCCCGCTCCAAACGGAGGCGCAAACTGCGAATCGAAGACATGCTGAAGCGCGGGCAGGAGATCATGGTGCAGGTCGTCAAGGAGCCCATGGGCCAAAAAGGAATGCGCCTGACCAATTACATCTCGCTGCCGGGACGCTACCTCGTACTGATGCCGACAGTCAATCACGTCGGCGTTTCCCGGAAAATCGAGGATGAGAAAGAGCGCGACCGCCTGCGAAAAATAGCGGCCGACGTGCGCCCGCAGAACCTGGGCTTGATTGTCCGAACGCTGGGCGTGGGCAAGGGGAAGGAAGAGATAGCGGCCGACGTCAAATATCTCACCGGGCTGTGGCAGAAGATTGTCCGCCGGATGGAAAGCATGCCGTCCCCTTCTCAACTGCATCAGGATCTCGGACAGGTTGCCCGCGTCGTCCGCGACGTGCTCAATGATGACATCGACCGCTTCATCATCGACTCGAAGCCCGACTACGACACCGTCCTCAACCTTCTCGATAATCTGGCCCCGCAACTCAAGTCGCGCGTCCAGCTCTACAGGGGATCGGTTCCTCTCTTCGAAAAGTACGATCTCGAAGCGCAGATAGAGAAGGCTTTGCGCAAGAAGGTCTGGCTCCCCAGCGGCGGATATATTATTATCGATCAGGCCGAAGCGCTTACCACCATTGACGTGAACACGGGGAAGTTCACCGGGAAACAGAAACTCGAGGACACTGTCTTTAAGACGAACATGGAAGCGGCGCGCGAGATCGCGCGTCAGGTACGCCTCCGCGATATCGGCGGCATCATCGTCGTCGATTTCATCGACATGGAAAAGGCATCCAACCGGCAGAAACTGCTCAAAGAATTGGAAGAGGCCTTTAAATCCGACCGCACGAAAGTATATGTGCTCGGGATTACCGAACTCGGGCTGGTCCAGATGACGCGCAAGCGCGTCAAGCTCAGCCTCACGCCCTCGCTGTGCGAACCATGTCCCTACTGCGGCGGCACTGGATGGGTGAAGTCGGCAACGACCACCCGCATACAGGCGCTCAGGCAACTCGAGCGCCAGTGCAGGGAAAACGGCCGCAGGGCGCTCACCTTGACCGCTCATAAAGACGTCATCGAACAGTTGCGCGAGCGCGAGGGCGATACCCTCGCCAAACTCGAGAAGCAACATGGCAGAAAAATCCAACTGAAGGCTTCGCCTGATTGCCATCTCGAATTTTTCTCGATCATCGAGACCGGCGCCGGCGAGCTGCTTGAATCTTAATAATCCCTTCCTATAGAATGAACCGGCCCTTCCCGCCGACCAGCGCGGGAGGGCCGGCTTTTCATTTTCCTGATAACCCTCCACTCACACAGGATAAGGAGACAGGATGATGAACCCTACTATTCCTCCGGGTCTCGACCATTTCTGCGAGAACTGACGACTTTTCCGAAAAGTTCAGAGCGGAGGCTGATAAGGTATTGCCGAAAAAGAACGTGGCGCAACTCATCGAAATGATCAAGAACCTCGATCAGATCGAGGATGTCTCTGAAATGTGCGCTCTCTTGTAACGCGAGGGCAGCATGAGAAAGAAAACCCACATGCACGATATCACACCGGAGAGCATAGAAAAGAAGATAGTTTTTCACGGAGAAGTTTTCCCCGATAATCCAAATCGAAAATTCGAAAGAGAAGAATTTCCGCCACCGCCCGAACCACAGCGCGATATCGACGTTGTTATCATTGGCGGAGGCGCCGGCGGGCTGACGGCGGCTTACCGGCTGCGCGACTGCAACATGCTGCTGCTCGAAGCGCTCCCGCAGCTCGGCGGCAACTCGATGTACTGCGAGTGGGAAGGGGTTCCCTTCTCTCTCGGCGGGCAATATATCGGAGTGCCCGGCACATGGGCCGATTCCGCGTGGGATTTGTGCCGGGAACTCAACCTTCATCCCGAGAAAGATGACAGCCCCCTCACGGTGGCGTTTCCGGGCGACGTGCAGGTGCAAAACCCCTATAGCGCCCGAGGGTTCCTTCGAATGCCGCTGCCCTGGCGCGTCAAACGCGACATCTTGCGATTCTACTTCTTCGACATGCCGCGCATCGACATCGAAGCGCGAAAGGATGAACTCGACCAGATTTCCTTCTCGGAATTCCTGAAAAAATACTCGCCGGAATTCAGAGACTGGTATGAACTGCTCGCGAAGCCCTACCCGAACACCGAGGATGCTTCGGCTTATTACGCCATCACATCGGCGAGGGAAGGCGATTACGCCGAAGATAAAGGCATCTGCTCATTTCCCGGCGGACTTGCTCTCATCAATAAGACGCTACAGGACAAAGTCGAGGAGGCCGGCCCCGGACGCATGCTGACGGGGGCTTTCGTCTACAGCGTCAGGCACGACGCCAACGGCCGCGTGTTGGCGACGTACTGGCGCGACGGCAAGATATTCACGGTTCGCGCGAGGGCAGCCATTGTCAACGCAGAATCCAATATTGCAATGAAGATCCTGCATGATATCCCGGAAGATCTGAAGGTCGCAATGGGGCGGATGCGCAGATTCAGTTATCCCACTTTCCATTTCTGCTCTCATCAGCCGATCTATCGGCGCGGCTATCGCGTAGGCGTAATGGGATGCACGATTCAGGCGGTCACTGTTCCCGATTGGTTCTGCCGGCATCTGGGGGCAGGGCGGCCCAACATCCTCTCGTGTTTCAACAAGATGTCCTTGAAGGACGTTGACACGGTGAAGAACAAGGAACACATGGTGCGAATGACGGCGCGAGTGCTCACCGAACTCGATATGCGGTTCACTGACATGGCCGCGAAGGTGGAAGCCATTCACGTTTTCCTGCGTACCAGAAACTACTGTATCCCGTATCCCGGCTACATCACTTCCGTGTTCCCCACACTCGGCAGACCCTTTGGAAACGTCTTTTTTGCAAATGCGGAATATTTGAACCCGGTTAGCCATTTCCCCGATGCCGTAACAGCGGGTAATCAGGCTGCCGCCGCTGTGCGGAAATTACTGCAGCAATAAGAGGAGAAAAAGAACCTCGATTATTCGGATACGCTTGGGACTTGGAGCGATGATTGAGGACGGGTCTTATCTTTGGTTAAGCTTCACGAGCTCGGCTCGGGCGAGCTCAAAATCCGGGGCTCGACGCAACGCCTGCTCGAACCATCCTCGAGCGGCCTGTGCGTCGCCGGCCTCGAGATAATAGAGCCCGAGATTGTAAGACGGAAGCGGGTCTACCTTCAGAATTGTTGCGGCCGATTTAGTTTCCTCGATTGCTTCCTGAAGCCGCCCGAGGTCGTGGAGACGGGTTCCAAAACTCAGCTTCGCCTTCCCGAACCGGGGAGCCACCTCAAGAGCTTTCAGACAGCAATCGAGAGCCTTCTCGTCATCTTTTCTTTGGGCGGCGTACAGATTCAGCCGGTACCATGCTTCCGCAAAAAACGGGTCCTTCGTAACAGCCTTCTCATAGGATTCCATGGCCTTTTCGGGAGCGCTTAAACGCATGAAGGAGCGCGCCTGCGCGGCGTAAGGCAAAACCATCTTCTCGTCGTCCATAAGCGCCTTCTGATATGCCATCAGAGCGTCCGCATCTTTGCCCTTCTTCTCGTTGAGCAGGCCGAGTCCATACGTCAGCAATGCCGAAAAATCTTTTGGTCTATGCGAATATATTCTGGCGCGTTCCTCGTCCTGCAGTTCAATCGCCATCTTCTCAAGAAATTGCTCGACCAACTGTTTCTCGAGCTTGTAAAACGCCGTTCTTTTGCCCTCTACCACCGAATTAAAGAGAAGGCGTTCCGCCGAAACGTCGTATGCCAGCAGCTCGACGGATACCGTATCAACCTGCATTTTCAGGAGGCCCACTGTAACGATATCAGCGCCAAGCGCAGATCCTATTCGCTTTATCCCCCTTGTCCCCACAAAAAAGGGTTTCCCCGATACGGCGCTATCCTCCTCGGGAAGAATGCTCAGCTGGCGCACGCAGAAAAGGTCGCGGCGAATCAGAGGGGCGAGTGTGAGACTCAGGCCAATAGCTTCGGGCTCCACCGCGACGCAATCGACTTCGCAAACAAGAACCACCGGGCCTTGCGGTATAGGAGGGGCGACTGCGGCGCTATCGGGTGCTTTCGCGGTCGACCGCGCACACGCGTGCAGGAATATGATAAGTGTCAGCAAAAGCGGGAAAATGAGTAAGGAACGCTTCGTAACAGGCAGCACCGTCTCCCCTTTCCTTCGCGAGGTTGAACGATCAAGCGCAGACGCATCTTCCGGCACAATCCTAAACGCCGCAAGAGGCGCACGTCTCTCTTACTGCGCGTTCGCCTCTTCCTGATCCAGTTGCAGCTTGCCGCCGAAAAGACGATTCCGCGCCAGGTAATTGAGCGGGCCGACCAGCGCATAAGAGAAGAAGATCACAAAGACAAACAGAGTCGGCTTCAATCTGACAAGGCTGAAAATGAGGATCAGGATAAAGGTATACTGCAACGCCCTGTGCCGGTGTACCAGAAATATCTCCTGCTTCGGATAGATGATCCGGCTTACCATGAGGAAGGCAAGCGCGATCATAAGCGCAGCCATGAATGGCGGCAGATATGCCTCGATCAGCGGGGTCTCATACTTCATTTTCATCAGGACAATCGCAGCCACCAGGCACCCTGCGCCCGGAATGGGCAGCCCGGTAAACGATTTCACCACCGACCCGCTCTGAATATTGTAACGCGCCAGCCGAAGAGCGCCCGTAATCGCGTAAACAGTCACAATAAAAGCGCCTATGTGCTGATAATTGTGAAGCACGCTCCTGTAGACAAGCACCGCCGGGGCTACTCCGAACGTCACCACATCCGCCAGCGAATCCAGTTCTTTGCCGAAATTGCTGGCGCTCTTGGTGAGACGGGCGATGTGGCCGTCGCTTCCATCAAACAACAAGGCTACCAGAATCAGCCAACCGGCTATCTCGAACTGACCATTTATCGTGTACACGATTGAGAGCAGGCCCATGTACATGTTCCCGATTGTCAGCAGACTGGGCAAGATATTGACTCTGCTACGCCTTTTTCGCGATCGTCGCATCATACGCCCCCACGAGGCTTATGCCTCCTCTTACCGTCTCGCCTACCGCCACAAGAACTTCACAATCGAGCGGAAGATACAATTCTGTTCGGGAACCGAATCTGATCATGCCGATCCGCTCGCCGGCGGCAATATCCTGAGCAGGGCGGCAGTAGCAAATAATTCTCCGGGCGACCGCGCCCGCTATTTGTTTCACCGCCACCCGCACGTCGCCGCCATCGATCCCGATGAAGTTGTTTTCGTTGCGCGCCGACGCGTCAATAGTATTGGCAAAAGCAAATTTTCCCGGCGTGTACTTGACCATCTCAACCCTGCCGCCGATCGGGGCGCGGTTGATATGGACATTAAAGATGGAAAGGAAGATGCTGATCCGCTTGCAGCGCATGCCCAGAAACTCCCTCTCCTGCACCTCGTCGATGGCCACCACTTTTCCATCGGCCGGAGCAACGATCTGACCGGGCAACACCTGAAGCGACCGCTCGGGGTCCCGGAAGAAGTACAGGCTGAACGACCCAAAAAATGCACCGACGGCAAAAAGAGCCGGATGCACAAAACCACCTGCTATACCCAGCGCCGCACAGGCGAAAAGTATCTTATATCCTTCCTTTGCAACCGGAATTTTTATCTTATTTCACTCCTTTATCCATTACACTCGCAAATCTGTTTCCTGCTATTATAACATGATCAAGCACCTTAATTCCAAGCAAATCGCCCGCAGCAACGAGTCTTCGCGTCAGACTGATATCCTCCGGGCTTGGTTCCGGATCTCCGCTCGGATGATTGTGAACAAGGATCACCGCCGCCGCTTGCGCGGCGATGGCCGGCCGAAAACACTCACGCGGGTGCACCACGCTCGCATTGAGAGACCCCATTGATACCGTATGCACCTGCGTTACATGGTTCTTCGTGTTCAGCAAGAGGACCTTAAAATGTTCCCGGTCCAGCGACTGCATTTCCGGCGTCATCAGTCGAGCCACGTCCTTCGGCGACTTTATGATCGGGTTCTTAATTTCCTCGTTCGCCAGTCTCCGGCCTAACTCGAACGCCGCCTGCACCTCGACCGCCTTCGCAAAGCCTATCCCCTCGCAGCCGCACAATTCATCGATGTTTGCGCGCGCAAGCAATCCGAGCGAGCCATTGAATTTCTGCAGCGTGCTTTCGGCCAGCTCGATGGCATTCATATGCTTCGTGCCCGTCCGAAACAGGATTCCCAATAACTCGGAATTTTTGAGGGAGCTCGCTCCACGCTTCGCGAGCCGCTCGCGTGGACGCTCGCTCGACGGCATTTCCCGTATCATCGGCGTCTTCTGTCGCTCGTTCATGCCTTCCTTCGCCCCACTATCACCCGCTGTTTCCCTGCCAGATCGCGAACAATGTCAACGACCTCGATTCTTTCCTTTTCTGCCAGTAAGGCAGAGGCTTTCTGCATCTGGCCCTCCCCCAGTTCGACCGCCAGCATTCCATCTTTAGCGAGCCAGTCCGGACACTCACCGGCTAACTTTCGAAAGCAGTCAAGGCCGTCCGGCCCACCCCGCAGCGCCTCCGGCGGCTCAAACTCACGCACATTCTTCTGCAGGAGCGGGTACTCGTAATCGGGGATATACGGCGGGTTTGAAACGATTACATCAAACGTTCCCTTCAACTCCTGCGGCAGCCCATCAAACAAGAAGCCTTGGTAAAACTGTATTTTGCGCTCAACCCGGTGGATATCGGCGTTCTTTCGAGCGACCTCGAGCGCGACCGCCGAGACATCGGTCGCATACACCACCGCGTCCGCGAGATAAACGGCAAGCGAAACCGCGATACAACCCGAACCGGTTCCCACGTCCAGCACCTGGCGAATCCCGCTCTCCCTGTGAGCATGCAGGACGTATTCGACAAGAGTTTCGGTCTCGGCGCGGGGAATCAGCACCCGCCCGTCCACCCGGAAGCTGAGACCCATGAATTCTCTCTTCCCGGTTATGTAAGATACCGGTTCGCCTCGCGCACGCCGTTCGACCCGCCGTTGAAACTGTCCGGCGGCGCTTGTATCTATCCAGTCGGAATAGGAAGCAATCAGGCGGGAACGATCTATGCCGAGCACATCAGCCAACATGACTTCGGCATCCAGGCGGGGAGTTTCACTAACAGAGGAAGCCCGAAGAACTGCCTCGGCTTGAAGGAGGATGTCGATGATTATCACGTGCGATGACGGTTTTGGAAAAACCCTCTCAGGACGCACCCTTAGATCGCCTTCATTTTAGCCTCTTGATCGGCCAGTCGCAACTCATCGATAATTTCTTCAAGATCCCCATTCAAAATGGATTCCAGCTTATAGAGGGTAAGCCCGATGCGATGATCGGTGATTCGGTTCTGAGGATAATTGTATGTTCGGATGCGCTCGCTCCGCTCGCCCGTACCGACCTGACTGCGCCGGGTGGCGGAAATCTCCTGCGCCTGCTGTCGCTCCTTCTCGCTGAGGAGTCGCGACCGCAGCACCCGAAGCGCGCGCGCCTTGTTCTTGTGCTGGGACTTCTCATCCTGGCAACTTACAACCAGTCCCGTGGGTAAATGCGTAACCCGCACCGCCGAATCCGTTGTGTTCACGCTTTGCCCGCCCGGACCGGATGAGCGAAAAACATCGATCTTCAGGTCCTTCGGATCAATGAACACTTCCACTTCCTCGGCTTCCGGTAAAACCGCCACTGTGACAGTCGAGGTATGAATTCTGCCGCCCGCCTCGGTTGCCGGAACACGCTGCACCCGATGAACGCCGCTCTCGTATTTCAAGTATCCGTATGCCTCTTTTCCCGTAATGGAAAAGATCACTTCCTTCATGCCGCCGATGCCGGTCGGGTTGCTGTTCAGTACTTCCCAGCGCCAGCGCCTCCCATCTGCGTACCGCGTGTACATCCGGAAAAGGTCTGCCGCAAAAAGAGCCGCCTCTTCGCCGCCTGTCGCCGCACGGATCTCCATAATGACGTCCTTCACATCCTTTTCATCCCGCGGCGCCATGAGCAACTTCAGCTCTCGCTCCAGGACGTCCAGCCGTTCTTCGGTCTGTGCCTTCTCCTCCTCGGCAAAACGCAAAAGCTCTTCATCCTTCTCCTGACGGAGCATATCCTCGGCTGCCTGCAAGTCCTGCAATAGCTTTCGATACAGCTCGGCCTTCTCCACCATGATCGAGAGATCGGCGTGCTGCCCGGCAAGCTTCTGATACGCCGCCGGATCGCCCACAATTTCGGGGTCGCTCATCAGGCGGTTTAACTCCTGATATTTTTCTTCTATCTTGTTCAGCTTATCCAGCAACATTATTACCCTATTACCCTGAAAGCGAAGAGTTAATTTGTCTTCTCACCCGCCGAAAAGGAAGCCGCCCGGCCGCAGCTCATCTCGCCTTCCGGGCAATGCCCGGTGATGCACGGAGGTCCGCATTTCGCGAACAGGACAGGAGCTACCTCCTGCACCAGGCGCAGCATCTCCTCGGCCATATGTCTGATCTCCCATTGCGCTCTCGTGCAGCAGCGTTGGCGGAAAAAAAGCCTCAGCTCCCGTGCGTTCATCGAAACGATGATCTTCGTTTCGGCCGCGTTTGGAAGCAGGTACCGCGCATCCTCGGCCGGCGTGCCTTTCTCCAGAAACTCAGCGTAAAGCGCTTGAAGACCCGCCATCGCCCGTTCGAACTTCGCCCTGAGCTCTGGCTGCTTGCGAATGGTCGGCGGTGTTATGTAATCAAATTGCTTTTTCTTCTTTACGTAGCGTTGGCTCTGCTGAGAGTATGACGCAATGCGGTGCCGCACCAGTTGATGGGTGGTAGCGCGTGAAACGCCTTCGATTCCGAAGGTGAAGCTGGCGTGCTCGAGCGGCGAAAAATGGCCCATGTCGGTGAGCCGCTGAAGAAACTGCACCGTCTCCTCTTGATCAATCCGCTCCGCAAGCTTGTCGATGCCGACCGGCGAGTAACAAAGCTTCGCTGACAGAGCAACCGCTTTCTCGGGCTCCGGCGTGTAGCGAAGCAGCTTCACTTTGAGTGAACTTTCCATCGGCTTCCTCACAGAAAAAAGGCCAAGCAGTCCAGTACTCGAACGGCCCGGCCGGAACAACGGCTAATCTTTCATGTTATATCTGCGACGAAATCTCTGTACGCGTCCTTCAGTGTCCACCAATTTCTGCTTGCCCGTAAAGAAGGGATGACAGTTCGAGCAGATATCGATGGTAATATCCTTCTTTGTCGAACGTGTCTGTATCTTATTCCCGCAGGCGCACGTAACCAGTACGTCGTGATACTCCGGATGGATCTTTTTCTTCACCTGTTTCACCTCCACTCGAGTTATAGCGGCCTGAGGCCGTAATCAACTCATTATACCATGAGGCGGAGCTATTTGCAAAAGATTCAGCCCCGCTCGCCGTCCGGACTCCCGGCACCTTCTCCCGGAAAGAGCAACTGAAAAACTATCGGAAATGTTCCGATTTCAGGTATAATCATTCCACTGATGTTCGCGACGCCGCAAATTTCAAGATCTCCTGCGGCGCTGTCGCCATGCACCACGTTCCTGGGCAATAGATGTGATCCAGACCGACATGAGGAAGGAATCCATGGAAAAAGGAAGGAGAAGAGCAGTGGTCGCAGTTCTTTGCTTGGTGCTTCTTTTCGTTGCGGTGGGCGGTCCGCTCCTGTACTGGAGGTTCCGGCAGCCGTCGGACCTGCAAGTTGCCCCTTCCCTCACAATGGAATCATGGACCGCGGTCCCGCCCGACGCTCATCATTCAAACACCGATCTCTTCAGATACAAGGACTCGTTCCTGCTGGTACATGCCACCTCGCCCTACCATTTTGCCTCAAAAAAATGCAGGCTCGTCATTCGGGCATCGGCCGACGGCAGGCAGTGGAAGAAACAGGCTGAAATCGCCGTGCCGGGAGAAGACGTGCGCGACCCGAAATTCGCCCTGATTGACGGAAAGCTCTTCCTCTATTTCCTGAACAATGCCAAATTCGAACCGAAACCGTATACTACCTCCTACTGCGTTAGTGAAGACGGCATCAACTGGACCGCTCCCCGACAACTGGCAAACAAGGGCTGGCTCTTTTGGCGCCCGCAAACGCCTGACGCAAAAACCTTCTACGTCCCCGCCTACTGGTGGGAGCACGGCAAGGCTACCCTGTTCAAATCCACCGACGGAATCGAATGGACCGAGGTCGGCCCCATCTATTCAGGCGACACCATTGATGAAACCGACGCCGTGTTCCGCCCCGACGGAACCTTGGTAATGACCGGCCGCCTCGAAATGAACCCAAATTATTGGGGCTATGGGCCGCAAGGACACACCTTGATCGGGATATCCTCTCCGCCGTATACCGAGTGGAGCTTGAGCCGCAGTTACGAAACCCGCCTCGATGGCCCATGTCTGTTTCAGATCGGCGAACGCACCTTTGCGGTCGGGCGCCGCCACGTCGGAGGCGCTAAGCATATGGGAAGCTGTTGGGGACGCAAGCGGACATCCCTCTATCTCGTCCGCCCCGAGCGCCTCGTGTTCCTCTCGGACCTCCCGAGCAATGGAGATACCGCCTATGCAGGCGTAGTGGTGAACGAACGAAATGTCCTCATCAGCTACTACTCAAGCCCGCGCAACAGAGACTTTTTCTGGCTGATGGGGATGTTCTCGAATACTGCAATTGAGATGGCCGAGGTCAGGATTGACTCTCTCAATGATCTGGCCGATGCGAGGCTCGCCAAGCTTTAATGGATGGATGCGCCGCCCTCCGTCATGATTCACCCGAGCCGGCTCCGGGATAATCAAGCGCTTTCGGACTGTACAGACTGGATTTCTTGTAGCGGACAAGAACCTCCTGCAGCAGCACGATTAAGGCGGTGGTCAAAGGAACCGCGATCAGGATGCCAAGGAAACCAAGTGTCTTCCCGAAGATCAGAACCGAGAGGATGATGACCACCGGATGCAGCCCCACCTTGCCCGCCATCACCCGCGGCGTGATCACCGCACCCTCCAGCATCTGCCCGATCACGTAGACCGCGGCAGCCAGCAGCGGATGAATAAAATCGCCGTATTTTACAAGGGCGAGCAGAACCGCGGGTATCATGGCCAGAACGATCCCCATGTACGGAATAATCTGGCCATAGCCGCCAACGAGTGCAAGCAGCAGAGCGTACGGAACCCCTACAAGGGTGAGTCCGACGAAGTAAATGACCGCCAGGATTGTTCCCACCACCAGTTGCCCTCGAAAAAAACCTCTCAGCTTGAGATTCACTTTCTCGACGATATCGAGCGTGGTGGTCCTGTAGTGGAGCGGAATAAGATCCTCCATTTTCTCGACTACCAGATGAAAGTCCTTCAACAGATAAACGCTCACCACTGCGAACAAAATCAGATTCACGATGTAGCCGACGATGTTAACGGTATATGCGACGGCGCCGGTAAGAACCCCCTCCATGGCGTTCAGAACCTGGGGCATATTCCGTTGCAGCGCTTCCAATATCCTCCCAAGATACTGATTTACCGTCTCTGTCAGAGGATACCCGCTGTATTCCTCCAACTTGCCCTCCAGCTTCTCCTGGATCATCGGAATATTTTCCTGCACGATCTCTGCCAGTTGGACCGTCTCCTGAACGAACTCGGGAACAAGGACGGCGAGACTGCCTGCAATCGATCCGAGAATTAGCACCAGCAGCAGCGCTATAGTCACCGTGCGCGGAATTCTGTGCGCCTGAAAAAAATCGACGATCGGGTCGAAGATGTATGCGATGATAAATGCGAAGACAAGCGAGATGAGGATTCCCCGAAGATGATAGCTGGCCCAGAACAAGAGACCCAGAATGAGCACTACGATAACGAAGCGGAGCCACACGTTCTCCAAAGGTTTTTGCACGGTTTCCTCCCGTCCCTCTGCTCAGGCGCAAAAGAGCATGCCGACGTACCCGACTCCGAGCCGGAATTCGCGCTCTGGCGCCATGTCATAGCTGGTTGTGTAGGCCACAACCTGCCCGGCCCGACACCCGAAAACTTTCGCCGCGCCCGCCGTCGCGGCCATTGCGCCTGCTCCGCACGCGTTCCGATTCGATTCGGCCTCGGCGACGATTTCGTCATCCCTCAACGCGCTCGCAAGACCGATGATCCTGGCATCATTTCGCTTCATCCACTCGTGAGCCTCATGACCGTAGCCGGCACGCGTGAAGAAGTAGGCGTCCCCATAATGAGTCAGATCTGTTGTCCCTATAATAAGCGCATTGTATGACTCCTCTTTTACCAGTTCCCCCACCCGCCTCCCCACCAGGTGAGCCCGCTCGTCCGGCAATATCGAAATCGGCACGGCCCGGGCTTCCGGAAAGAAGTACTTGAGAAACGGCATCTGCACTTCTATCGAATGTTCGTGTTCGTGCGCGCTTTCATTTCTCTCCGCCAGACCGGAAAGCCTCTGGAGCAGCCGGTCGGCAAGGGCTTCGTCTACTGACATCTTGCCGAAGGGGGTCTCCCATGCGCCCCGACAATAGATGGCATTATCCGGGATGTTCTGATGGACAGTCCCGAAGCAAATGACTGTATCGGGAGTGCGGTAGGCCTTTATCGACTGATATACCTTCGCCGCGACCGCTCCCGAAAACTCCCAGCCTGCATGGGGAACCAGACCGGCCACGGGCGCCTTTTCCAGCTTTGAAACCTCAAAGCCGCGCAACGCCTTTTCGATCCATGCCTGCGAAGCGCCCGAATAAAAATTGGAGGCTTGCTGCTGCCGAATAGGCATAACCGTAACCTCTTTCCTGTTTCCGCGCCCGTGATTCAGAGAAGGCTCGCTCTAAATATTTGCGCGGAGAAGATAAAGAGCCTGGAGTCGGGTTTCTTCCAGTCATCGGTGGCCAGACCGGCCTTCCGGCATGTTTCCCGCAAAAAACGATAGCGATCCCAGCCGAATTCGACCGCTACTTGGGGAAGAAGCAGCCCGGTGGCGAACTCTTTCTTGATGAGCAAGCCGTGTGTGCCGATGAGAATTTTTTGGGGGTTATCGATCTCTTCGAGGGAACTCAATATGGAGATTTCCAGGTCGAGGTTTGCCAACTCGCCTTCCGTGACCGGAGAAAACCGCGGATCTTTCGTCGAGCAGGCAATCGACATATCGATAATCGTCTGAACCAGAGGCTTGATCGGCTCAACATACCCAATGCATCCCCTCAAAGCTCCATTCTTCTCGTGCAGCGTGACGAATGCGCCGCATTTCTCATTGAGCCTCGCATGGTTGCAAATGACCTCCGGCGCCCGTGCGGAAGTCACATATTCAATAATGGTTCTTCGAGCTGTCTCGATCAGGAAATCCTGTTCTTCAAGACTCAACAATTGCGGGGGATTCATGGCAGGCCCCCCCTTTCGTTTCAGGCAATCCGCCCGTCACATCATCTCGTCTATTTTCGCCTTGATCGCGTTCTTTGTTTCCACGCCGACGAGCCGGGCAACTTCTTTCCCTTTCTTGAAAAAGATCATCGTCGGGATCGCATGAATATTGTATTGCCCCGGCGTCTTCTTGTTTTCATCGACATTCATCTTGGCGATAACGGCCTTACTCTCGACCTCGCCCGCCAGTTCAGCAAGCGTTGGCGCCACCATCCTGCACGGTCCGCACCATTCCGCCCAAAAGTCAACGACCACCGGCAAGTTGTTTTTCAGCACCTTCTCCTCAAAATCGGCATCCGAAACCTGAACGATTTTATCGCTGGCCATTGTCATCTCCTTTCACGGTATCATTCATGAAGAGTAATCCGAATGAAGCGCCTCTTTCCGGCCTGCAGCACGTCGCCGTCCTTTATCTCGACATCGCTTTCATCCGAATGTATTTCCTGCTGATTGATTCGAACGCCTCCCTGCTGAATCAGCCGGCGACCTTCGGCATTCGAGCGCGCCAGACCTGCAAGCACCAGAAGTTTCACCACCCAGATTTTGCCGTTTCCGAGTTCTTCGCGTCTCAGAGTCAGATGCGGCATCTCTTCGGGAAGCTCTCTCCTGGCGAATACTCTCTCAAACTGCTCCTCCGCCTCGGCGGCCACCGCCGGACCATAATAAAGAGTAACAATTTCTCGAGCAAGCCGCCTCTTCACCTCTTTCGGATGCAACTGTCCTGTTTCGAGACGGCTCCGTAAATCCTCGATTTCCGGCTTTGGCGCCTCGGTCGCAAGCTCAAAATATTTCCACATCAATTCATCAGCTATCGACATCGTCTTCCCATAAATCTGATCGGGCGGCTCATTGATACCGATGTGATTGCCCAAACTCTTACTCATCTTCTGGATGCCATCGATCCCCTCGAGCAGCGGCATCGTGAGGATGACCTGCGGCTCTTGACCGTATTCCCGCTGGAGGACTCGCCCGACCAAAAGATTGAACGTCTGGTCGGTGCCTCCCAATTCGACGTCCGCACGCAGCGCGACTGAATCATATCCTTGAACCAGAGGATAGAGCAACTCCAGAACGCTGATGGGTTGGTTTGCCGCCATCCTTTTGGCAAAATCATCTCGCTCCAGTATTCGAGCGACAGTGTAACGCGAAGCCAGCCCGATGACGTCCTCAAAGCTCATTTTTGCGCACCACTCGCTGTTGAACGCGATACGTGTCTTCTCTGGATCGAGAATCTTGTATATCTGCCGTTGATACGTTCGAGCGTTTTCCTCAACCTCTTCGCGCGACAATTGCTTTCTGGTTTCGCTTCTGCCGGACGGATCTCCAATCATCCCGGTGAAGTCCCCAATCAGAAAGATAACCTCGTGACCGAGTTCCTGGAAATGCCGCATTTTCCGAATGACTACGGCGCTGCCGATGTGCAGATCCGGCGCCGTGGGATCAAATCCTGCCTTTATTCTCAGCGGCTTTCCCGTCTCCTGTGAACGCCTCAACTTCCTGAGTAATTCTTCTTCGGTAATGATTTCCGCCGTTCCCCGGCGAAGATACTCCAGTTGTTCTTCCGGCTTCAAATCGTTTCCTCTTTCCCTGTTTTCTCAATGTGCTAACAAGATTTTTCATTATATCACCCCCCCGAAAATCATTCAAGAAAAGTTGAATGCCATCAATGATATGTGACGCGCTCGCAAATGAAAAATCCGCCGGGAACTTACCGGCGGATTCTCAAGCGTCAATATGTTTTTGGGGACCAGTGGCCTCCCTGATGGCCCTTTATTCCGCTTCCACCTCCATCTCCCCTTCGCCCATCATGCCGCCTTCGTTCATCATGCCGCCCTCTTCCATCATGCCGCCTTTGTTCATCATGCCCCCCTCCTCCATCATCCCGCCTTCACCCTGCATTCCCCTCTTGTGTTCCATCATGCGCTCGTGCATTGCGGCGTGCATTTTCTGCATCATCTTCTTCCGCAGACCGGGATCGGCGACAATCTTGTCCATAAGAATCTCTGTGGTCGCTTCATCTTTCAAGGCGGCTTCGGCAACGCACTCCTTGTCCTGGTCATTCTGCAGCATCGTGCGCATATGCTCAGGACTGCACAACAGGTCTGTTTGGGCCCGTGCAAGCTGTTCTTCACCCTGGTCGGGCGCGACCGCTTGCTCATCCT
Organism: Candidatus Abyssobacteria bacterium SURF_5; assembly: GCA_003598085.1. Taxonomy (NCBI): domain Bacteria; kingdom Pseudomonadati; phylum Candidatus Hydrogenedentota; class Candidatus Abyssobacteria; species Candidatus Abyssobacteria bacterium SURF_5. The sequence goes on along the minus strand of QZKU01000128.1, from coordinate 133,275 downwards.
CATTCTGTGCATGCGCGAAAGCAAGCGGACAGAGAAGGATGATGCCCACAGCAATGGCGACAAAAATCTTTTTCCATTCCATTTCCTTTTCTCCTCCTTTGGCTGATTGGATTTGGAAGCAGCGTGAAGCAAATATAACATCGCCCGGCGTAACGAGCAATTGTTCTCTTGAGATTTCACGTGACTGTCTGTAGAATAAGTTTTCGAGAACCCATGTGGCCTTTCAGGTAAAAAGAGGCGGCTTTATGAGGGCGATGGTCCTGAAAAATCAGATGCCGGCATCACAGGGCCCGCTGATCGAACAGGACGTACCGCAGCCGGTGCCGGCCGCTTCGGAAGTGCGGATTCGAGTCGATGTGTGCGGAGTATGCCATACAGACCTGCACATTGTTGAAGGCGATTTGTCCGTACCCTCTCTGCCAATCATCCCCGGCCATCAGGTGATTGGCCGGGTGGATGAATGGGGACCGGGCGTGAACGGGTTTCAAAAGGGAATCAGAGCCGGCGTACCCTGGCTGCATTCAACCTGCGGCCATTGCCACTATTGCGAGAGCGGCCGCGAGAATCTGTGCGATTCCGCCCAGTTCACCGGCTTGCAGGTGAATGGAGGGTTCGCCGAATATATGATCGCTCCCGCGGATTTCTGCTATCCTCTGCCTGAGGCAATCCCCGACGTGCAGGCCGCGCCCCTTCTGTGTGCCGGCATCATCGGATACCGTTCCCTAAGACTGAGCGAAATACAGGCAGGACAAGTGCTTGGTCTTTACGGATTCGGGGCATCGGCTCACGTCACGATTCAGGTGGCCCGCTACTGGAAGTGTGAAGTATATGTCTTCTCTCGAAGCCCCCAACATCGAAAACATGCGGAAGAATTGGGAGCCGTTTGGACCGGTCGGGCTGGCGACGAGCCCCCAAAGCCTGTTGATTCAGCCATCATTTTTGCCCCCGCCGGCGAACTCGTCCCACAGGCGCTAAAAGCCCTGCGGAAAGGAGGCACACTCGCGCTTGCGGGAATCCATATGAGCGCAATTCCCTCCTTTGAATACTCGCTTCTTTACGGCGAGCGAACCGTCAGGAGTGTCGCCAACAGCACGCGGCAGGATGCCGTAGAATTGCTCGAATTGGCGTCAAGGATACCCATACAGACCGACGTGGAAGTCTATCCGCTGTCTGAAGCAAACTCGGTGCTCGAACGGCTGAAGCGGGCAGAAATCCGCGGAGCGGCCGTTCTCAAGATAGGTTGATCTCTCCACGAAGCACTTGAATTTGATGATTGTTCCCGAGTCTTCTCCGATTTCTCCGACCCGTCAGACCCGTCCGACGCGTCCGACACCGCCGAAAATCACGCGTCAACTCCTCAGCTTTTTCGTTATCTCCGCCACCCGCCGCCCCAGCGCCCGCGCCAACTCCAAATCCTCCGCCGCCGGCTCGCGCTTGTTGTCCGAACCTGCTATTGTCGTCGGCCCGTAAGGAGTTCCGCCTCGACCTTCCGTATGCAGCATTCCCGGAGTCGAATACGGTACTCCTACAATCACCATTCCCAAATGCAAAATCGGGATCATCATTGAGATAAGGGTCGTCTCCTGCCCTCCATGCGTAGTCGCCGTAGAGGTGAAAACACCCGCCGTTTTTCCTTCCAGTTCTCCCTTCAGCCACAGTGGCGCCGTCGAATCGAAAAGCTGCTTCATTTGGGCTGTCATGTTCCCATATCGCGTCGGGCTGCCAAAGATAATGCCGTCAGCCTGTCGCAGATCGTCAAGCGCGCAAACGGGAATATCTTTCTGGCGATCGCGAACAGCGCGCGCGGCCTCATTCCCATCTATGATTTTATTCACCTTCTCAAATTCCTCGACGCGCCGGATAATACATTCTACCCCCTCCACCTGGCGCACGCCTTCCGCTACGGCCTGCGCCATCTTTAGAATGTGCCCGTAAAAGCTGTAGTAAGCGATAAGGATCCTCATATCGCGACGCCTCCTCTGGTTTATTGGACCTCATCCCAATTATGCTGAAAAAATAGCATCCGTTTCCAATTCCGGCAAGCGCGCAACGACGGAAACCTTGACGGGCGCCGTAATCGTAGATTACAGTTAACAGATAAAAGGCTTTTGACCGGGCGAAGGAAGAACGGAAAATGCTCCTCTCGATCATTACATATCTTGTTCTAAGTTTCTTTATGCTGGTGGGGCTTGTCCTGACGCCGCTCGGGCTTCCCGGCAATTGGCTCATTCTCGCCTGCGGCGCGGCCTATGGTCTCCTCACCGGCTGGAGCAAATTCGGTTGGGGCTTCATCGCCGTGCTGGCCGCCGCCGCTCTTACCGGCGAAATAATCGAATTCCTCGCAGCCGCAATCGGCGCCAGACGGTACGGAAGTTCGAGGGGCGGCGAGTTGGCAGCTCTTGCAGGATCAATAGTCGGCGCCATTATAGGGGCGGGCTTCGGCTTTATTGTTGGTTCGATCCTCGGCGCGTTTGCGGGTGCATTTTTGGCGGTGTTTTTTTATGAGTACTGGCGGCTTAATGACCTCCGCTTGTCCGCCAGAGCCGGAATCGGCGCTCTTATGGGCAAAACGGCCGCAGTCGTGCTGAAGGAGATTATCGGGGTGATAATGGCCGGTTCAGTTGTCTACTTTTTTATCGCGTAGGAATTCGGCTCGGCAATGATGATGATCTTTCACACTGACGAAGGTGGCCTCAGGAGGACAAAGGAAGCGAAAGCCGGTCCATTTGCCGGTGCCAAGACCGTTGTTTATGTGAAAGGCCGTCCCATCGTATTCAAAGGCCCCCCACGCGTATTTGCGGGGTAGACTCGAGCGTGTGATGACTGCCCCGAACAATGGTATTCTCACCTGCCCCCCGTGCGAGTGACCCGCAAAGACGGCGTCAAATCCAAATGCCGCCAGATCGGCAGGATTCTCCACCGTGTGCGACAGCAGGATTTTCGGCGCACCGGCCGGCACGCCATCAAGCGCCTTTTCGAAATCCGCCAAACCCGCAAACACATCATCCACGCCGACCAACCACACGTCCTCCCGATAATCAGGTGACAACCCGAGGCGACTCGATTCGTTTTCCAGGCAAACCACCCCAGCTCCCCTTAGTTCCCGCTTCAACCGCTCAAAATCGTTCGGCTCGCCCCGCCGGTAGCCTCCCAGCGATAGGTCAAGAATAACGTTCTTGAGGCGCGTGTCCCAATGATCATGTGCCCCGAATATTGCGAATGTCCCGAGGTGCGGCTTGAACCCCCCCAAAACCTCAACCAGCGGAGCTATCCCTTCGTCATCATCGATCATGTCGCCGGTAACAAGAACAAGGTCGGCCGGCTCCCGCTGGAGCATGCGCAAGAAACGAAGCTTGGCCTTGTTCCCCTTCGTGAAATGCAGGTCTGAAAGATGCAGCACTCTGAGATCGCGCCCAATTGCATGCCGCATCGGCAATTGAGCCGAGGAAATCCGAAAAAGGCGCGTTTCGATGAAAAGTGCGTACGCCAAAACCAGCAGAAGCGCCAGGAACAAGAAACCTACGGTTATTGATATCCCCACTGTAGCAGCTCCTTTCAGCCAGCTATGATCAATCTTAATGCGTAACCATGCTGCCGGTCAAACCATCCCGTCTTTCACGGCAAACCATGGAATTCGAAGCGCCCTCTCTGCTAAACTATAGAAGAAATCCTTCGCACCCGACAGAAAAGGATTCCCATGGCCGTCGAACAATGCGAAGCAATCGTGCTTCATACCTATAACTTGACCGATTCAAGCAAGATAGTGGTCTTGCTGACGCCGGCGCGGGGAAAGGTGCGCGCCGTTGCGAAGGGGGTTCGTCGCACCAAAAGCAAATTCGGCAGTTCACTGGAGCCGATAACGCGCATTGAAGTCCAGGTCTATTTTAAAGAAGGACGCGACCTGCAGAATCTGTCGCAGGCGGAAACCCGGGATTCATACCCCTCCGTTCGTTCCGATCTGAAGCGGCTCGGGCTGGGCTCGGTAATGTGTGAACTTATCGAACAGTTCGTGCAGGAGAATGAGGAAGCCTCGGAATATTTCTCGCTCCTCTCCACCTCTTTGAAGCTGCTCTCAGAGATGCCGAAAAATCATGAGAGCCTCCTGATCTTTTTCTACCTGAAATTGCTCGATATCTCTGGATTGTTGCCCGATTTCAGCCGGTGCGCCCGCTGTAAGAATCCGGTGCAAGGAGTGGCGTATCTGGATGCGGGAGCGGGCGGAGTCCTGTGCGGCGCGTGCACAGCAGGCTCGGGCGAAAAGCTCTCAGCAGGTTCCGCCCGAATCATGGAACAATTGATGCGCACGGATCGGGAAATGTTCGAGCGAATTCGAATTCCCGCCTCTTCAGTAGAAGAAATGCTGAATGCTCTGAACGCATATGTTGTCCACCATACGGGACGACAATTAAAATCTGCACAGTACCTGAACCGCGTTGCCCTGCCACAGCGTCCGAAGTAGCGAAAACGATTGCGGAATCGCCTGTTTTATGCTAAAATTCATCATCCGCTGGTTCTTCGATACCTGTCAGTCACCCTCAAGCTGTTTTGCGTGGTGTCCCCCTCCCTGTTTAAGGAGATATATTTGTGGCTGAGATTGATGTAATTTTACGAGAGGCCATGAGAATAGGGGCGTCCGATATCCACCTGTGCTCCAATACAAGGCCGCTCGTCCGGCAATACGGAGAGGTTCAACCGCTGCCAGGCCATCAGGTAGTTTCCGCAGAGGAAAACAAGCGACGCCTGTTTGAAATCCTCTCCAACCGCCAAATCGACGACCTCGAGCGTAACCTGGAGATCGATATTTCTTATGTCGTGCAGGACGTCGGACGCTTTCGCGTGAACATCCATTACGAGGACCGCGGCATCTCAGCCGCGTTCCGGGTCGTCCCATCGCAGATTCGCAGTGTTGAAGAATTGAATTTGCCGGAAGCCGCGCGGACGCTGACCCGCCTGAACCAGGGGCTCGTGCTCGTCACCGGCCCATCCGGCTGCGGAAAGTCTACTACACTGGCTGCTTTAATCGACCTGATCAACCGGGAATCGCGCCGCCACATCATCTGCGTCGAGGACCCCGTCGAGTTCGTCCACAAAAGCCGGCTCTCCCACATTGACCAGCGCGAGGTCGGCGTCCACACGCGAAGTTTCGCAACCGCCCTGCGCGCCGCCCTGCGCGAGGATCCCGACGTGATCCTCGTCGGCGAGATGCGCGACCTCGAAACCATTGCAATGGCAATCACCGCCTCCGAGACGGGACACCTGGTCTTCAGCACGCTGCACACGCGCAATGCCGCAAAAACGATCGAGCGAATCATGAACGTGTTCCCGCCCGACCAGATCGCGCAAATTCGCACCATGCTCTCTGAGTCGCTCGCCGGAGTTATCTCACAACAGTTGATCAGGAACGTGGCCGGCACCGGGCGCGTGCTCGCCATGGAGATTCTGCTTCGCACAACCGCCCTGGCAAATCTCATCCGTGAGGGGAACACGTACCGGATTCCTTCTCTTATGCAGACCGGCAGAAAATTCGGCATGATGCTGATGGACGACCACATCGTATCGCTTTATCAGCAGGGGCTCGTCGATCCGAAGCATGCCTTGGAAAAAGTCATCGATCGCGAACATTTTCTCAGCCTCCTGGGAGGCAGAGTCAAATCGGCAGGTTAAGAAGAGGGAATCATTTGGCCGCCGAAATAGATAAATTCCTGCATTTCCTCGTGAATCACGAGGGGTCCGACCTCATGCTCGCATCGGGATCAAAACCGATGTTGCGCGTCCACGGCGATCTGTTCGCCCTCGATTACGGAAACGGCGAATCTATCCTTTCAACCGAACAGACGCGCAACCTCATTTACGAGATACTCAGCGATGAACAGATACGCCGTTTCGAACGGTCGGGCGATCTGGATTTCGCCTATGAAGTGCCCGACTGCGCCCGATTCAGATGCAATATCTACCGCCAGACAAAGGGGGTCGGAATCGTCCTGCGCACGATTCCCACAAAGATCAAGACCATCGAGGAATTGGGATTGCCCGCAGGCGTCAAGCAGCTTGCGCGATCGACGCGCGGCTTCATTCTCGTGACCGGCCCGACCGGCAGCGGAAAAACGACAACATTGGCGGCAATGATCGACTTGATCAACCACGAGCGCCACTCACATATCGTCACCATTGAGGAGCCGATCGAATATGTTCACAAGAACATCCGCTCCCTGATAACCCAGCGCGAGGTCGGATTGCATACCCATAGCTTCAAGGCTGCACTGCGCAGCGCCGTGCGCCAGGATCCCGACATCATTCTGGTCGGCGAGATGCGCGACCTCGATACCATCTCCATGGCGCTCACTACGGCTGAAATGGGAGCGCTCGTCTTTGGAACCCTTCACACCACCAGCGCGGCAAAAACCGTCAACCGGATCATCGACGTGTTCCCCTTCGAGGAGCGCAACAGGATTCGCGCACTCCTCGCAGAAGCACTCACGGGTGTCGTCGCTCAACAGCTCTTGAAAAGATCGGATAATAAGGGGCGTGTGGCCGTCGCGGAAATAATGATCGGCACTTCAGCCATTTCCAATACAATTCGGGAAGGAAAAATCGAGCAGATGGTGTCGATCATGGAAACGGGGAAAAAACACGGAATGCAGATGCTCGATGAACATCTCACCCAATTGGTGCAGGAATGCACAATCACGCCTAAAGCTGCCCGGCGGCTGGCTTCGAACAAGGCCCTTTTTACTTAGCTGGTTTTGAAAAACGGATATCCGTGACTTCGTCCGGCTTTTGTTTGTTCCGATTTCCCTGTCCAACGTTCAACTCCATCGAGACATCTTCAAAATCAAAATCCTTCGGCAGCGTATCTATCGCCTCTACATGCTCCTTCGGAACCGAAATCACCCGCGGCTCAACAATATAGCTGTCCTCATCCTCGGAATAGTTCTTGACCGTACCGAAGATGAGCATTTCCATAAGCGGCTTGGTCCCGTCGCCTCCGATCCTCAGCCGCATTCTCACGAGATCGCCTTTTGATATCATGGTATCCTCCAATCGGTGCTTCAGTCCTCTTCAAAAAGTATACTTTCGCGCTCGTGCCGTGTCAATCACCATGAAAGATAGCCTTGAAATCGGTATGCTTGTTTTGCTACAATATGGCTGACGATTATCAGTGCTCAACCGCTGTGTAACACATTATATTGTATTGTCCGTCTGTCGGGAACAAACAACATCTATGCCACAGAAGAATCTGAAAACCGCTGAGACTGCGGAAACCCTGGCAAAAAGGCAGCGTGATATCTCTGTTTCAGAATTTTTTGCCAAGAACAGACACCTGCTGGGATTCGATAACCCGAAAAAGGCATTGCTGACAGCGGTGAAAGAGGCTGTCGATAACTCGCTGGACGCCTGTGAAGAGGCCGGGATTCTGCCGGAAGTCGAGGTTCTGATCCGCAATACAGGAACCGACCGGTTTCTGGTATCGGTTAAGGACAACGGCCCCGGAATCGTCAAATCCCAGGTCCCCAATATCTTCGGTAAATTGTTGTACGGCTCTAAGTTCCACACACTCAGAATGGCGCGCGGCCAGCAGGGGATCGGCATCTCGGCCGCCGGAATGTACGGGCTGCTTACAACCGGCAAATCAATGAAAATAATTTCCCGGACGTCGCCCCGCAAGCCCGCCCATTATTATGAGGTTCAGATCGATACACAGAAGAACCGGCCCGAAATTATCAAGGATTCCGAAATCGAGGCCGATTTCCCGCAAGGAACACAGGTGGATATCGAACTGGAAGCCCGTTATCAGCGGGGGCGACAGTCGGTGGACGGTTATCTGGCACAAACGGCCATTGCAAATCCTCACGTCACACTCAAGTACATCAATCCGGAGGGGGAGGTTTTCGAGTACAATCGGGCAACTGATATAATGCCCGACCGGCCGAAACTGATCAAACCCCACCCATATGGAGTCGAACTCGGCGTCCTCATCAAGATGCTCAAGGAGTCGAAAAGCCGTACGCTCTCAGCATTTCTGGCTGCCGAATTCTCCCGGGTGACTCCTCGCGTCGCGGCCGAGATTTGCACGACGGCAGGCTTGAGCGAGAGGGCAAATTCGAGCCGAATTGCACGTGAGGAAGCCGATAAGCTTTATGCGGCAATAAACGCCACGAAAATCATGAGCCCGCCGTCAGATTGCGTGATCCCCATCGGCGAAGAACTTGTAAAGAAAGGATTGGCACAGGTTTTTGAGGCCGAATTCTATGAGGCGTGCACCCGCCCTCCGGCCGTCTACCGCGGGAATCCATTCCGGATCGAATGCGGCATCGCCTACGGTGGCGCCGGAGACGCCGACGAACTGGCGACCGTTCTCCGCTTCGCGAACCGGGTTCCTCTCCTCTATCAGCAATCGGCATGCGCAATTCATAAGGCGATAGTTGCCACTAACTGGCGCTCTTATGGGCTGCAGCAGTCCAAGGGCGCATTGCCGCATGGACCGCTCACGATCATGGTTCACGTTGCGTCCGTTTGGGTTCCGTTTACATCAGAAAGCAAAGAGGCGATAGCGCATTACCCGGAGATTCTCAAGGAAATCCGGCTCGCCTTGCAGGAATGCGGCAGAAAAATGGGACAATACTTGCGGCGCCAGCGTCGCGAGGCCGATGCTCACACCAAACGGGTGTACATCGAGCGATATATTCCGCATATCAGCGAATCGCTGGGCGAGATTCTTTCTTTGAAAAAGAAAGAGACCGATAACCTTACCGAAGTCTTGAAAGACATCCTGCGGAACTCCAGGAAATTTTAGGAGGCTTGAACGTGACGACCGCCTTGCAGTCGATAAAAAGAAACGCAAAAACGATCCAGGAAAAAATCCTCAAGCGCCAGAAGCCTTCGATGCGCATGCCGATTCGCGCGTTGAACAATGTCCGCTACAAACCCAAGGAGGGCTTCCTCGAGATCTCCAACCGCAAGAAGGAGCGCACGCTGACTGTCGGGACGGTCAAAGCCTTCGCGCAAACGCTCAAAATGATGGCGCTTTCCAAAAACCTCATCGAGACGGATGACATCGCCTCGAAACGAGAGGCATATTACATCTCCAAGAACTGGAAAGAGGCCGCGTTCCACGAGCAGCCGGAATCGGACACGGTGATGGATGACATCGAAGCGATGCTCGGGGTGAACCGCGAGCAACTGGGGTTCATCCCCGAAGAGAAGGGAGGCGAAGTCGCGGGCCAATTGATCGTAATTGACAAAGAGAGCGATACGGGAAAAACGCTGAAGATAGACTGCACTCGGTTCGGTTCGGGTGCATACTCAATTCCCATCGCAGTCGAGCACCTGGGATTTCAGTCAAAGGCGCGTTTCATTCTCGCCATTGAGACGGCCGGCATGTTTCAGCGACTGGTAAAACACAATTACTGGAAGCGCGCCAACTGCATCCTTATCTCTATGGGCGGCGTACCCACGCGCGCCTGCCGCCGCTTCATCAGAAGGCTCTCCGACGACTTGAATATTCCCGTTTACGCCTTCGTCGACGGCGACCCATACGGTATCTGCAATATTTACCGAACATTGAAAGTCGGCTCCGGTAATGCCGCGCATCTAAATAGATTCTTCTGCGTTCCGAGGGCCCAGTTCCTCGGTGTCACACCGCAGGATATCCTCGACTACGACCTGCCAACGCATAAGCTGAAACCGGTGGACATCAAACGGGCCGAAGACGCTTTGAAGAACGACCCCTTCATCAAGCATCACAAGTCTTGGCAGGACGCCATCGCCCAGATGTTGAAGCTCGGCCAACGCGTCGAGCAACAGGCATTCGCGAAGCACGGCCTCAATTACGTCATGGATGTCTACCTGCCGGCCAAATTGAGCAACACAAAAAAATTCCTGCCGTAGCAGGAAAAAGCGCCTGTTCGATTCGTCGGACCTGTCGGACGTGTCCGACTTGTCCGATAACAGCAAACCCCCGGTTCTGCTGCGCGCCTGTGCCCTATCTGCTGGGGCGAAGCGGAAGATTGGTAAGCACTTCCCACAACTGTTCGCCTACCTTTGCCGGAGAATACGTCGATGCGACGACTTCTCGATTCGAATTGATCAGGGGACAGGCACGATCGGCATCGAGCAACGACATCATGGCGTGGATGCTGTGCTCGTTCGCCTCGATAACCTTCCGTACGAAGGACAAATCGCTAAGATGTAGAATTGTCTTCAGCCGTCTTCCAAGCCCGATACTCGTCCGGTCTTGATACCCGATCGAATGATAATCCTGTCCGTCAACTCGCAGAACGTTATACAAATGATCCAGATTGACGCCCGCCCGCTGGAAGTCTTGTGTGATGTTCGCAATGTTTCTGCCGATAACCACCTTGCCGAGATACCAGGGCTCAATGAACGCAAACCCGAAGCCTTCGAGATAACTCGTTGTGATGATGATATCCGCCATATTGTAGGCGTCGCCGATAGAGTATTGCACGTACCCGTTCCCGGTGCCGTCCGCCTTCCGCTCGAATGAAACAAGGTCCTGAATCCCAATTGTACAGGGCAAATCGTTTACCCGGCAGAATTGCTCGATCTGTTCTGCATAAGCGAGGTCATCGCCGTTCTCCGGCCTTATGCCAACAAGCAGATGAAACTTTCCGCTGAGGCGAGTCCTCCTGATTTCAAGGTTTCGCTCTGAAATCACATTGAGCAGGCGCGTGTGGAAGATAGCCTCTTCCACATTCTTTCTCTCTACGCAGCGAACCGGATACAAAATAAAACGCACGTCGGGCGCTGCCCCAACCCGCTCAATCATCCGCGTGCGCAAATTCTTATGCTCATCGTCGTCGACAAGCAGGCCTTCATCAATGCAGTTCGGCACATACGCCACCCGCTCGCGATCTATTCCGTGCTCGATCAAACGCGAGATGTCGGACTTGTTGATAGTGATATAGCCCAGGTTCGGATAGTTTGGGTAAATCACTTCGTGCCAGTTCGGAATGAGAGGAATCTCGGCATCATGAAACTTCTTCAAATTCTCGAAATTCTTCGCCCGCTGCTGAAGAAAATCATGCGCGCGGTAAAAAATCCGCTTTCTCGGATGATGCTGCTGACAATACCTGAGATAAAGATAAAACGCATACGTTACCGCCGGATGTATGCCGATGCCCAGGTTTTCCGCAAGCACTACGTCGATCGGCTTGAGCTTCTCTATGAGGATCTCCAGAATGTTGGTCCCCTGCCAGATGTAATCCTGAATTTTCTGCTCAGATACCGATTTGTGATCCAGACCGGGTATTCGATAATCCGGATCAAATTCGTCAATATTCAAGTACGTGATATTGTTCGGAATCGAAGTCGCGAATTCCTCCCAGTTCCCGCCGAGCCTTCCGAACAAACTGATCTTGATTTCAGGGTGGAGTTTCAGCAAGCTTTCCACGTTCCGCATGATGACGACATTTACGCCGTCTCGTTTCCCAATCCAGAAATGACCGATTCCCACCGTGAGAGGTTTCTTGTTGTTGTTCTTTTTCTGAAACAGCATGTTCATGTGCGACTCCAGAGTGATGCCAATTTCGGTTTCTCCAACTCGAATAACTCTGCCACGCCCTCGATTACTTCCTCTGCCTGCTTCGAGTCCATGGACTCGGTCTCCCGTACAAAGCTTGCGGTGCGGCCGAAATATAAAGGCGTAAGCGAATCAACGATTTGATCCGGAATCAGTCCGGATTTATTATATGCGACAGCGAACTCGTAAACACAATCCACCCACACCCGCGCCGGGAAAGAAAATGAGCTCGCATCGGATGTCTTCAACCTCCGGATTTCCTCCATCAGTCCTTTAGAAAGAAACCGGCTCCAATAGGCCTCCTGCTCCTCGGCTCCTTCCCGAAACCGCTTCAGGAGGGCATCGAGGGATACAGGGACCGGTTCAGGTTCCTGTTCCTTTAAGGCCCCGACCGCCGCAACCGGCTCGCTCCGATCCTCACGAGCCATCCATCTGCTCTCATACCTGCGCATGAGCGAGAACAGCGTGCCAACCACCTGCCTGAACATGGGCCCCAGATGCAGGGCCGGGTCTTTCGCATCATGTATTTTTGCTCCCAGATTCGCCTGCCTGATGCGGAACCCCTCATTTATGGCGGTCGTCGTCATGAAAATGTCGATGCCGAATCGCGCCACGGCCGTCTGCCAGACATCCTGCTGGAGATATCGCGCCGCCAGTTCGCCTGAAAAACCAAAGTCGCCCCCGATGGGCTGGCGCACGCGTTTTCCATAGAGGGTGCGGGTGAGAGGGTAAACGATGCTATTGGTGATCGTGCCGTCGTATTTGTGCCGGAGATAGAGAGGCGCCACGTATCCGGCAGTGCCTTCCACAATCGGCTCGGCCAGCAGGCCTATCCACTCCGGCGTTATGCTGCGCAGGTCGGAATCGACAACGACGCAAGCCTGTGCTTCCGTCAAAACAGCGGCCTCAAAAATTGCTTTTAACGCCGTGCCTTTTCCCGCCATACCCCGGTACCGGGTCGAAATCCTCCCCATATTGTCCGGAACCGGCGGAGCAAAAAAAGCTTCTTTCGTCTGATCGGTCGAACCGCCGTCCGAATTGAGCAGCAGCGCCGGCCGGCCACCAAAGTACTTCTCCAATCCCTCGACGCAGATGCGGGCCACATGCCCGATTGTCGTCCCATTATTGAAACTCGGGATGCCGACCAGAATCGCGACGCGCCCCAGTTCTCTCAGGCGCGCTTGCGCCTCCGCGTCAAGTGCCGAAATCTCTCTATTCATTATCCGCTTCTATTGCTTCGAGCAGCATCGCCAAAAAATCGGGGATTGCGGAAGTCACGCGGCTCCAGTTCGGAATCTGCGGAAGGCCCAGCGGGTCCTTCAGAAAAGCGTCACCGGCCATTTCCATTCCGCGCGTGAAGGCGTCTACCGCCGCCAGTTCCTGATGGAGATCGAATTTCAATCCGTTCACCATCGCGTCGTCCTGGTACCGCTTGATCGTTTCCTGCGCAATTCGCAGATAACTCGATGTCAATGTCCGGAAAAAAGACTCCGAAAAAATGACCCCCTCACTGGCCAGTGTCCGGAAAATCACCTTCCCGATATCGATGCTCATTTTCAGCAGGCCCTTGCCCGGATCATCCGGCGAGAGCGGCTGGTGTTTGTGCTCATAATTCTCCGTGAGATCACACTGGCAGATCCGCTTCAGCGAACAGTTCCGATATACCTCCGCAAGCGTCCCAACTTCAAGCCCCCAGTCACCCGGCACGCGATTCACGCGGGCGATATCCGTAACCATCGAGAATTCGCCCGCCAGCGGATATCTGAAACTGTTCAGATATTCAAGAAACGGAAGATACCCCACGATCATGATCAGCGAGCGGACGATCGGTACGACGTACAGTCGAGTCACCCTGCCGTGCATCCGGTCAGAAATACGGCTGTAAAACCCCTTGCAGAACTCGTAATCCAGGTTCGGATTGGTGCAGGGATAACAAAGCCGCGCCAGCAGCTCGCGATTGTAGTTAACGATATCGCAGTCATGCAGCGCTATTACCCAGCACGCTCCTTTGGCAATGACATATCCGTAAGCAGTCCAGGCCGAACGCCCCTTGCCGTCGCCCCCCACCCTCAGGTCGTAGCGCTCGAGCAATTTGTAGAGCTTGCGCATCCTCGGACCATTGCACCATATGAGCACCCGGTTATCCGGTAATTGGCGAACAAGTTTTCTCGCTTCATCAAACTGTTCCCTCGTATTCGTCATCCCCAGGGTCACTACGAATTCCCTCACATACCGTATTTTTCGCAATTCCCGAAAAATGTTCTGACACGCCGGGGCATGCAGGTCCGAATAGGTAACAGGCAGCACGAGCGCGACGGGGCGTTCTCGCGAGTAATGCTCCAGTTCCGATTCAAGCGTCTCGATCTTCCGATGACCGAGCCGGTGAATCAGCGAAACGACGCCGCCCTGATAGAAATCGCTCATGCTGTTCTCCTTTCGCCCTTCTTACTGTCCCGAACCGAGTAATAAGCGAATTCGATGGGGCTTCCGATACTTCTCCAGGACAGCCGCATAATTCTCCTTTGCTGGAACCGATGACTGAAGCTCTTCTCGAAAAAGCGAATCCCCTATCGCAAACAAATGTTCCAGCCGTCGAGCCGTCGCTTCCAATGAATACCTCGAGCGTACAACGGATGCATTCTTTTCTATCAGTTCGCGTGCCGGATCCGTGAGCAGCTTCACTGTCGCACCCACCGCCGGATTCCGATCGATAAGTTTGTCCGCGACGGAAACATCGCTGGCGCATCGCGCAATGAGGTCGCGCTGCATCTCCGCGTCCAGATCGGCAAAATCAATACATCGTTCGTCGTTAACCATGAAAGTTTTTGCATCTATTATGTCTTTTCCTGATAAAACCGTCAAATCATGCGCATGTGGCATTTCCTTCCCGTACCGCCTCACGAAACGCTGGTAAGCATCTGAAAGCCTCGTTTCGAGATCCGGCAGATCTGATACTGAGACCGCGAGCCGTTCATAAAAATGCCCCGTGTCCATTCCGTTAGCTTCAAAATCAGCCACTATCTCCGGAATTTTCCTTCCGCAAACCATTTTCCGGGACAGCCATCCCTCGTGGTATACGAATCCAAAGCCTTCGATAAACGACGTGGTAAGGACCGCACGGCTGAGAGCAATGACGTCGCTCAACGTGAACTGGTTCAATTGACCATCTCGCACCACCCGCTCTCTGCCGTTCGATACGAGATGGTGCCCAAATCCCACCAGCACCGGGATGCCGCATGCGACCGCGCATTCCTTCAAATATTGCTCATAGATCTTATCCGCCGCTGAATTGGCATTCAATGAGATTAGCAGTTGGTAATTCCGCCCCATTCGCCCAAACAGCAGCACAAGAAGCAGTGCCTCCAGGTTGTTTTTCCGCCGCATGACCTTCATCGGGGAAAGCAATATCGGCAAGGAACGGTCAAACGGCTGGTAAGTGGCGGCGGCAAAATCCGAAAGCATTCGCAGCATCACTTCCTTGTAGTCGGCGTTCGAAAGACCGTTCCGCTTCCACTCCGCTTCGTCCCACAGAGGATTCCGTTCAAACCGCTCCACCTCAATCGAGTCCGGGAGCAGATAAATCCTGTTGTCGGGAATCCCGAATGCCCGCAGGTTCTCGATGTCGGCGCTGTTTATTGTTACATAAATAATGTTCGGTTCGGCCGGATACATGATGCTGCGGGCCAGAATCTCATCGCGCCGGCCGGTACAGTTATACAGAGCCTCCAATCGATCGGACCGATTATTTTCGGCAAAATCGTGCACCTGATTGATCAGCCACAGTGGGAGAGACCGTTTCCGCGCCAGATGTGAGATCCAGCGGAAAGCCATCGTTGCAGTCGGGTTCTTTCCGAGTGATATATTGTGTGCATGTAAAATATACGGGTATTCGGCGCTGTTTTTCTCCAATTGAAGAGCCGCGAGGATTTCAAAAGCGAGATCGTACGATGCCTTCAAAAAGGATTCCGGATCCGGATAGGGAACGTCATGATAGGCAAGGCCGGATACGGGAATCACATTGCACCCTCCCCCGCCGTCCGCCGCCGAACCAAAAGCGACGTGCAGGTCTCCGGCGGATTCAAGCGACGCCAGCACCTCGATCTCGCACGCAGAGTAGCTGCCGTAGCGCCTGAGGGCCTCAATGATATCGCGCATTACGGAAACCACTCCCCCCGTCTTCAGGTGATAGTGCAGTATCCCTAAGCGGAGGGATTTTCTCTTCAGCTCCAAAGGCTCAGGCGAAAGGAGGTGACTCACTTTCATCGGGACAACTCCATCGGATTATGTTATGCCAGTATCTCGATAAGTTGCGGCAGAGATTTGATGACCGCGTCGGGCTCGAACCCACTCGCTTCGGGATCGTCCTTCCTGAGCGTAACGCTTCTCCTGTCGCCGGCAAAGAAAACCGCCTTGAATCCGACCTTTCGAGCCAAGACCGCGTCGTACAACATGTCGTTTCCCACATGAATCACACGGGATGGCTCGATCCCCATCTCAATCAGCCGGTCTCTCGCCTTCTCATACAAGGACGGATTTGGCTTGCCCACGCCAAGCGCATACGAGAACACAACAAGATCGTGGTCGAATAACTCGTCCATCGCCTCAACAGCAACACTCACCGAATTGCGAAGGAGAATGTTGAGTGTTATCGGCGTGTAAAATTGGGCATTCGAAACGATCCCCTGGCGGAGTCCCTTCTTCCTGATCATTTCCAGCGTGCGCCGGGCGCCGGGGTAAAGGACCTTGAACTGCTGGGCATCGTCGAAGTAATAGGCCACCTTGAGTGCCAGTTCCATATCCACCGGTCCTTCCCCGGAGATGTAACCCTTACCTTCAAGCTGCCTCAGTATTCGTAACCATACCTCTTCGATCTTCACCTCGGGCGAGAAGACCCCCTGCGCCCGCTTGCGCCGGTGAATCTTCTCGATCTCGTCGTCGTACAGCTTTCTTAAAACAGTCGCGGGATCACCCCCGAGAAACTTCTCAAGCCCATACTCTGCTGCAGTCTTGATAAACGCGCGTTTGGTGCTCTTCTCCATCAATGAATGTTCGACCACGTCCCCCATCGGATGGCCGAGCAGTGTCCCATAGACGTCCCAGAGGACGGCGCCAATGCCCACTAGCTTCGGCAGTTTCTGCGGAATATTGGCAGGAATAATCGGATATTTTCTTACCCGGGTCCTTCCCCTGCTCCTTTGTTCCGCATATTCTATGACCGATCTATTCATTCCTTACCATCAGCTTCGATTCCTCAGAAGATCCAGCTCCAGCCGCTGAATGTTCCTCCGGATGATCCAACAGGTGAATACATTTTAAACACACTCGCAGTGCATTCTGCAAATGATCCTCATCAATATTCTCAGGCGTATCCGTCAAGAGATGCCAGTTTGGCGGCACCCCGTCCTCACCAAAAGCGGCGATAGTCGCCGCCTGTATTCCCATTCGGCTGAACGATGAGGCATCGGTTTCCCCAAAGATTCCCACAAAAGTCGACATTTCGATACCGCACGCCTTTGCCGCATCGACAATAAGTGAGACCACCACCGGCGAATGACGCGCTCCCGCCATTCTCTCACCCGCCACCACCATCAACGTGCCGGCCCCCACCATTTCCAGATTGATCACCATCGACTTCTCAAGCTCGTGCCAATGTTTCCTCGTAAACCGTTTCGAGCCGCGAAGACCTACCTCCTCGGCGCCGAACGAAACAAACCAACACTCGATGTGGCCCGGTCGATTCGCTGCGCAATAGCGGGCGGCGGCCACCAGTACCCCGACGGAGGCGAGATTATCATTGGCGCCCAGAACAGCGACGTTCTTGAACAAGAACAAGCGAAATATGAAAAAAAGAATTCCTGCAACAACAGCTATGCCGTATAAATAACCGGATAGAGAACCAAAAACCGGAAACGGTGATGCCACCATTCGCACGCCAGCCGCAATAAAGAGAATCCCGTGCGCAAGTAAAATGAAAAAGAATACCGGCAAGAATATCTTCCTCGATCTCTTCTCCAAAAACGGCATGTAATATGCCGAATCATGATGAGCGGAAAGAATCAGGACCTGTCGAGGTTGCCCACGGGATTTGATTTTTCCGACTACGTTCTGCGTCTTCTCCTGCGGGAAAAACTGTTCCAGAATCTCATACCCCTTCAATCGCGACAGAAAAAATATGGAAATCGAAAGCAGCACTAGCGCCAACGACATCGGTGGAACGATCACGTATGCTACGAGCGCCACAAGATATATCATCAAGTGAAATGTGGCTCCCCAATCAAACGAACGCGGACTGAATCTGTGCTCATCGATTACTACTTCGTCACAGTATTCCCGTAAAGCTTGCGCCAAAAATCGCGCTGTCTTTGCTTCTGCCGCCGTCCCCGGCAGCCTCGGACCAAAACGAAAACAGATGTTCTCAACGAACCGTTTGATACTGAAATCGGTCGCTGCGTTTGCCACGCCTGCATTTGATGCAACTGCGTTCAATCTTTTCCTTCCTCTTTCCCGCTTCTTGCGTAGCTGTGTGTTTTCACACACCAGAACGCCGGCTTAGGCTCAAATCACCCGATCGGCAAGCACCCCGCGCGAGGGGAGGCATTGCTGCAACTTGTTATGCTATAATATGTTTTATGAGAAACTGTGGCATCTCAATCCAAACGGCACGATAGTTGCCCTATGCTTACCTTGCTGTTCGCACTTCTTTCACAAACTATAGCACAAGGCATTGATTGCTGTGCTGAACAACGAGACAAACTGGGAGAATTTTATGGGTAAAAAGACAATACGTTGGTTATTGGCAGGCATCGCGCTGGTTCTTTTTGTTGTGGGCGTCCCGCTTGCTCAACAGGTTATAGCGACGGCCAATGCATCTGAACCAGCCAAAAAACAGGACGTTTGCTCAGCCCATGAGAGTAAGCCGATGATGAGCCATCCGTCCGTAATGATGCTCGGCGACAACTTTGTGCAGGTGGTTCCGGCCGGCGACAGCGCTATCGGTGTTTTCCTGTATGATTCCAGTTTTAATTTGATCGGCGGCAACCAAAATGAAGCATCCCTGGTCTTCTCCCTGCCCGATGGAACACAAAAAACGGTTAAAATCGCCGTTCCCGATCTCGCCGCCTTGCAAAAAAAGGCCTCGGGAGATGCATGCTGCGCCACGCCCGGAGAGCATCCCAATTGCCCGCATGCCGCGTCCGGCGAGCAGGATGCAGCAGCACCCTCTCAGAATTGAGATTAGGCTAAGATTAAGGCTCCCCTTCAAAGGAATACCTGTGTTCAGCGAAAGCCAAATCGCTGAAGGCAGGTTTTTCTCTGTCGATTTCAGCCTGTAATTTCTGCTCCTCACACTCTTTGTGATAAGATGGTTATCTGCGTATTCATATTAGGCGCCCACCTGGCCAAGGAGTCTCGACCATGATGACATCAAAAGAGTATATGGAAAGCCTTCGTTCGATGCGGACGAAAGTATATGCATTTGGCGAGAAGATAGAAGACGTGGTGAGCCATCCGGCCACGGCGCCGCACGTCCGCTGCGCCGCTATGACGTATGGGCTGGCCCACTCGGCCGACGGAAAACCCTTGCTGACCGCGCAGTCGCACCTTACCGGAGATACGATCAACAGGTTCCTCCACATCCATCAAAGCGCCGCCGATCTGATTACCAAAGTAAAGATGCTGAGATTCCTCTCGCAGAAGACAGGCTCCTGCTATCAACGCTGCGTCGGCTTCGACGGGATCAATGCCGTTTACTCGACCACATACGAGATCGACTCTGCCAAGAGCACTGATTATCACCAGCGCTTCATCGAATACCTGAAGCAAATGCAGCGGAAAGACCTGATGATCTGCGGCGCAATGACCGACTCCAAAGGCAATCGCTCGCTGCCGCCTCATCAACAGCCGGATCCCGACGTGTTTGTCCATGTCACCGAACGACGCAAGGATGGCATCGTCATTCGCGGCTCGAAACAGCATCAGACGGGGGCGGTCAACTCTCACGAGGTTCTCCTGATGCCGACCATAGCACTTCGTGAGCCGGATAAGGATTTCGCCGTCTGCTGCGCCGTCCCCGCGGACGCCCCCGGCGTTACCATGGTGTTCGGCCGTCAAGCAAACGATTACCGCAAGCTCTTTAACGAGCGGACTGATATGGGAAATCCCGCATTCGGCATTGTGGGCGGTGAAGCGATCGTTATTCTCGAGGACGTTTTCGTTCCCTGGGAGCGCGTATTCATGTGCGGCGAGTATGAGTTCGCCGGCATGCTGGTCGAGAGGTTCGCTGCATTCCACCGCCAGAATTACGGAGCCTGCAAGGGAGGCGTCAGCGACATCATCATTGGAGCGACTGCTCTCGCCGCAGAAATGAATGGGGTCGAGAAGGCCTCGCACGTGCGCGATAAGCTGGTCGAAATGATGCATCTTACGGAAACCCTGTATTGCTGCTCGATCGCTTGTTCCTGCGAAGGAACGCAAACAAAATCGGGCTCATACCTCGTGGACCCACTGCTGGCGAACATCTGCAAGCACAACGTCACACGGCTCATCTACGAGATCGGCAGGCTTTCGCATGATATCGCAGGCGGCCTCATCGCCACGATCCCGAGCGAAAAAGATTTCCGAAACGAGGAGATCGGAGACCTGCTGCGCAAGCATTATGCCGCTTCGAGCCCCGCGTCCGCAGACGATCGCGTCCGCGTGTGCCGCCTCATCGAGAATATGACCGCCGGCACCGCGCTCGTCGAATCGATGCATGGGGCCGGCTCCCCTCAGGCGCAGCGCGTCATGATTTATCGGCAAGGGAACCTCGAACAAAAAAAGAATCTCGCCAGGGTCCTCTGCGGGATCAAATAACAACTTGGCATAGCCGGAGGCGCAGAATGGGTTCCATCGATCTGAGAAAATTGAAGGGAAAAGTCGCCCTCGTCACCGGCGCCGCCAGAGGCCTGGGACGCAGATACGCCCTGCGCCTGGCTATGTTCGGAGCCGATGTCGTCATCAACGATGTCAACCTTGATTCGGCCCGAGAATTCGGCGAGGAACTTACCGCCGAAAGCGTGATGGCCGAGATCGAGGCCTATAAGGTCCGCTCCCTCGGCATCGAATGCAACGTCGGCGACAAAACGGCCGTCGAGAGGATGGTCGCTAAGGTGATCGCCGAATTCGGACGCATCGATATCCTGATCAATAACGCAGGCGGATTGGCGGGGCAGGTCTTCGAGAGTTTCGCATCGAGCGTGTCGGAAACCGATTTACGGGCCACGATCGACCGAAACCTGATGGGAACCATTTACTGCAGTCAGGCCGCAAGCGTTCCAATGAAGGAACAGCGGTCAGGCAAGATCATCAACGTCGCTTCGCAGGCCGGCCTTCAGGCCCAGCCCGGCGGGGTCTACGCCTCCTACGGAGCCGCGAAAGCGGGAATCATCCGCTACACCAGCTATCTTGCGCAGGAACTCGGGCCATACAACATTACGGTTAATTGCATCGCGCCGGCTTATATAGAAACCGCGCGCCTCCGCGAGATCGCGTTCAAGCATGATGCAATACGCCAGAACGTTCTCGCACAGGTTCCCCTCGGTCGCCTCGGCACCGAGGACGACTGCGCAAAGGTCGCCGTCGATTTCCTCTGCACCGACCTCGCAGATTATGTGACCGGTCAGACGATCAGCATTTGCGGCGGCGCCATCAAATTCTGAAAAGGCGCCAAACTTACAGCGCGTCCAGCAGCCTGTTGTAAGCGTCCACGCTCTTCTTCACTTCCGCGTCTCCGTGAGCGCTCGTGACGAATCCCTTTCCCATTAACGTCATGAGCCCTTCATTGCGCAAAAACGTCTGGTAGTCCGTCATCGCCGTTTTCCGCTCAAAAATCTGCGGCAGACCGTCATCGCTGTTTATATCGATGTGCAATCCGCCGGTCATCTCGATATGCAGGATCGAAGCGAAATTGTATGCGAAGAACGGATAGTTCCGATCCTCGAACAATTCATTCAATTCTTTCACCAATCGGTCGGTTGTCGCCGCCGCCCGCTCAATTGCGTTGGTCCTCTCAATCTCGCAGATCGCCTGATACGTGGCCGCGCATGAAAGCAGATTGCCGGCGATCGTCCCGGCCACAAAACAGGATGGGCCCCCGCCCGAAAGGATGCCGGAATTCAGTATGTCCATGATCTCGGCTTTGCCCGCCAACGCGCCGCTCGAAGGAAACGTGCCCCCCATGATTTTGCCCAGGACCGTCAGTTCCGGGTCGATGCCGAAATACTCCTGCGCGCCGCCCATGGCCACCCTGAAGCCCGTTACCACTTCATCGAAAATAAGAGCGATGTTATGTTTCCGCGTGATCTCGCGAAGGCCCTTATGGAAATCCTCTGCAAGCGGCATTGTCCCCGACTCCGCTCCCAGCGGCTCAACGAGGACCGCCGCCACTCCCCCATCTTTCTCGTGTGCTTCAATTGCTCGTTCCAGAGCCGCAAGATCGTTCTGCGGAACGATCACCGTGTTCGCGGCAACTTCTTCCGGTATCCCGTTCGCCATGAAACGGCCGCTGTGCGGAACCCAGAGGTCGACGACCAACTGATCCGACCACCCGTGATACGTGCCGCAGAATTTGATGATCTTCTTCTTGCCGGTATACACCCTGGCAAGACGGATGGCCGCCATATCGGCCTCCGTGCCCGATTGCAGGAAGCGCACCTTTTCCACCGAAGGCATGTGCTGAATGATCTTCTCGGCCGCCAGCGTCTCGTACTCGTCGCACAGCCCGTGGAGCGCGCCTTTGTTCCGCATCACCTCAACCATTTTCTCGATCAGTTCGGGAGGGTTGTGTCCAAGCAAAACAGGCCCGCCGGCATTTAAATAGTCGATATACCGGTTACCGTCGACGTCAACGAGATATGCGCCATCCCCTCTCTCGATAAAAACCGGGTACGGCGTGGTATGCGACAACATGTGTTCGCAACCGCCGGGAATCACCTTTTTCGCCGCCTCGAACATGCGCTTGGATTTCTTGGTCTTCTGCCTGATTTCCTCATTAACCCGATTCATCACATCCTTCGGTATATGCTTGACCGGCATCTTGCTCAGTGCATTGCCTCTCTTCTCGATCTCTTTGAATTTCATAGCCCACCTCCGCATCGCCCTTTCGGCAGCACCTAAATTCCGTTACATCATCAGTTTGAAATGAGCTTCTTTACTGGTCGTTACATCGATAACAGCCGGACGCTCGCTCTGGATAGCGGCTTTCAAAGCAGGCAGTAATTCATTCGGATGCGCAATTTTCAAACCCTTACAGCCGATTGCCCTGCCGATTGCCGCAAAATCAGCCTCATCATATTCCGTGGCGATCCTGCGCTCGGGAGACTGAAAATCCTTCACGTTTCCCAACGACGCATTGTTCATGACAACGTACGTGATGGGCGCCTCATACTGCTTTGCCATCTCGAGGCAATACAGCATCATCATCATGCCGCCGTCGCCGCACACGCACACCACGCGCCTGTTGCCCGAAATGATCTGGGCGCCGAGCGAGGCCGGAACGCTCCAGCCGACTCCCGCCGCTCCGCCCGGCGCAATCACCTGGCCGGCTTTTTTCGATTTGAAATGTTTCGCGCACCACATGCGGTTGTTGCCGCCGTCAAGCACCAGCAGATCATCAGCGCCAACCGCCTCATTCAGGTCGTTCACAATCCGCTCGGGCGAAATCGGCTCCTCATCGGAATGATACGAGTCGCTCGAAAAAAAGTCGTTCTCCGCCTTCAGCTTTTTCAGTCGCTCGATCCGTGCCTTCACATCCAATTTCACCCCTCGCTTCTTTACGGCATCAATCACCGCCCTCAGCGCCAGCTTCGCGTCCGAAGCGATACCGAGCGCCACGGGATAGTTCCAGCCGGCGTTCAGCGGTTCAATGTCGATCTGAATGATCTTCTGGCGTTCAGCATCAATGTAGTCCGGCGACAGCATCCGCGTGTTCTCCGGGGAAAGACATGTCCCGACTGCAAGGATCACATCGGCCGAATTGATCTTCTCATTCGCTGTTCTCTGGCCGATGTTGCCCATGGTCCCGATTGCAAGATCATGCGTTTCAGCTATTCCGCTCTTGCCCATGTAGCTGGTCGCAACCGGCATCCCGAGAAGCTCCGCCAGTTCCTGCACTTCTGTGTACGCGCGCGATGCGTGTACTCCACGACCAGTGATCATCACTGGATCTGAGGCCCCGAGTAACAGATCGGCCGCTTTGCCGGCATCCGCAGCCGAAATGCAGGCCGGCGAGACGTTGATATGCCCCTGTATCGAAAACAATTTGGGATTTATTGAATCCAGTTCGGTCTCCGATATCGCAACGTCCCACCGCGCCAAAACGCAGGCGGGACCGGGCCGGCCGGTGACGGCATGCTTGATCGCCAGTTGCACGCCGTGGGCGTACTCGGCCGGACTGTTCGCCACCGTCGTATATTTTGTCATTGAGCGCATGATGTTCGGCAGATCGATCGAGCCGTATTCGCCGCCCGCGCACTGGAAAGGCCCATGCTGTATCAGGCCGCCATAATCCGAGACGTCACCCAGCACGAGCATCGGTGAACCCGCAAGATAGGCCTCCATCACGGCGACAGCGGCATTCGATCCCATCCAGGCGCCTTGCCCGATAACGACACCCGGCTTGCCCGTCAGCCGGCCGTACATGTCCGCCATGCAGGCCGCGCCGCCTTCGTGCCGCGCAAGGATCGTGCGGATCTTGTCCTGCCGGTCGAACAGTGCGTCGTATAGAAATAATGTCGCCCCGCCCGGCATCCCAAATACGTGGTCGATTCCGGCATCAACAAGAATATCAATAATGATCTCAGTTGTCTTCGGCATGGATTATCCTCCTTAACATGTACGAACACACACTCATTCGCGGTTTCATTCTCAATATTTTAAAAACCTGCCCAGAATCAGCATATCGAACCCGGCGAGAAACGCTGCGCCAAGAATTGCCAGTATGCCCGCCGCATAATTGCCGCTCAGCGCGACTACTCCCCCGACAATCGCCGGACCTAACCCGCCGCCGATAAGCATCGCGACGCCGTTGTAAAACCCCGTCCCGGTGGCCACACGCGATCGCGGAAGTATCCGCTGCAGAATCGCGAATTCCTGCGAGGTGAATCCCATCTGAAAGAAAAGCGCAGCGGCAAAAAGCGCCACAGTCGTCTCAATCGACGACGCTCTCACGGCGAAAAATGCAATGACTCCGGTCAATAAATATCCCGCCCCGGCAAGATAGGCGCGTCGCTGACTCTTATCCCCCGCCCACGACATGAACGCTATCCCCGCAATACTGATCACATACGGAATTGACAACGCGTATTTCAAATTGTCGAAAGCGAGTCCGCGACCTTCAACAAAATACGTCGGAAACCACATCAGAAGGCCGAATGAAGCAATATTATTGAAGATTCCGCCAAGCATCGCAAGCCAATACGTCTTGTCCCGTAAGAATGGCTTCACCTGTTTCCAGAATCTCTCTTCTTCCGGCTCCCGCGCCTCCATGCCCGCTTCAATGAGCGCCTTTTCAGAAGTGCTTATGAATGGATGGCGGGCGGGCGTATCATGACAAAACAGCGCCAGCAGCGGAATGGTTATCACCATCCCCATAATACCGAGCAGCAAAAACATCGCTCGCCAGCTCCACCACTGAATAATGGGAACAAGAATCAGAGGCGCAAGAACAGTGGCGAAAAGAATCCCGCTGACCCACATCCCGTTCGCCCTCGAACGCTCTGAAAGAGGAAACCAGTTTTTGATAAGCTTGCTGTTCATTGGGAAGTGGATACCTTCGCCCAGCCCAAGGAGGAGACGCGTAACCAGGAAAAGCCACAAAATCCCGCCTGTGGCGGCTCCGGCTACCGTAAAGAGCGAAAAGAAAACGACGGCGGTAATCAGACTTCTGCGCGGGCCAACTCTCTCACCGATCGGGCTGAAAAAAATGTTCGCCAGCCCATAGCCGACAAAGAAGATACTCAATATTGTGCCGCCGTACTTGCCGGTCTGTTCGGCGGTCCAGCCGTGTTCAGCCGCGATGAATGGAAGCGCAAGCGAAATGTTCAGCCGGTCGAAATACGCAATTATTACCGTGATCAGCAATACGACAGGCAGTCGCCATCTCACTGAGGTTGTTTCTGGAGATCGGATTTTCGCGAGCGTTTCAGTTTCCACCGAAGTCGGCATCTCCTGTCGATCAATGAACCGGCATATTCCTGATTTCGATTTTCTTTATCCGCGCCCACTGCGAATGCTCGTCGCACGGCTCCGCAATCTCTATTATCGCCGCCAGGCACTGTTCCGCTCGTTCGCAATCACCGCGCCGTAAATATGCTTCGGCCAGGAACCGGTTCACCCGAATTGTCATGGCGGGAATAATTTCAAATTGAACCGTCTCCTCCAGCCAGGGGGGAATCCGTCCGATTTGCATCCGCCTGTCGCGCAGGCGCCGCTTGACCCGCTCGAGCATGTCGATGCCCCTCTCAAGGGTGTCAAACATGTCGGGAAGCAAAACGTAAATCGCACCGCAGATGTAGCCGCCGATCAAATCTGCAACATTATTTTTCATCCGCGCCCGCTCGATCTCCCTCAGATGCGCCAGCGCCTTCCGCACCAGGTTGCTCGGGCCGGTAAAACCGGACGTCTCACCCACCGAAACCATATACGCCAGCGCCGCCGCCGCATCATTCAGTACGCGCCCGTCCGGCTTCGGAAATTGTCGGCTGACCAGAGAGAGCGCCGCCGTGAAATCCTTCCGCAAAACATGCGCGATAACCGCCGCAGCCGCATACTTCGACGCATCTGTCTCAGGTAGGCTCTCCACGAACTCAGCGACTGAAGCCTGCCTGCCCGAACAGAAAAAATAGAGAAGCCTCGGGATGAATTCTTCAGGTTCGTCTTCCGGTAGATATGCGCCCGGAAGCGTGAACGACAGCATCGCAAGCTTCTTCGACAACTCATTCATCTGGCTGATCGCCTCGCCGCCCAATCTGCGAAGCAATTTCTGCCTGATCAGAATGATAAACGAATCGAGCGAATCATCAACTTCCGTGAGGAAACTCACCGTCTGCTCGCTCGGGAAGCCGCCCAGCAAGTTCTTCGCGAACAACCTGATATCACGCCCCACCGCCCCCCTGATCGCCTCCTTGTACAATCTCAGCGTCTCGATGGAATGGTCGAAGGGCACACCGAGTTCCTCGCGCCGCTTCATGATCTCGATAACCTTCAAATCCGCCGCGTCATAAAATCGACTGCCGTCCTTTTTCGACGGCATGATCAGTCCCTCCTTCTCCAGCAGCCGCACCTTCCGCATCGGATAATGCGAGCGCCGTTCGATCGACTGCTCGGGCACCATTTTGCTCAGAGACGCCGCTTTGTGTGATTTCAGTATCGCCTGCCCCACCTGCAGTTCTTCTTCGTATGCGGCGCCGGAATCCAGAACGCGCTTGATGACGTCCAGCGGCAGAAACTGCTCCTTCTGCAGGCGCTTGATCAGCTTGATCCGATCAACACAAGCGGGATCGTAATACGCCATCGTTTTGCCGGTCTTCATCGGCTGCGGAATGAGCCCCTCGTTAACGTAATGCTTGATGGTTGGAATCGGGACTCCGGCCAGTTCCGACAGTTTGCTCGCCCGCAGCAACTGCCTCGCTTGCTCATTCACTTTCATTCAGGCGCCCGCTTTCCTCCTCTTAAAAGTCGCACGTGCTACTTCTAATTCCGCAATCATATCCCCACCCAGCCCTATTGTCAAGCAAAATCCCGCACAGGGAAATGTGGTAGATCTAGGGACAGACACCATATTTATAGTCATAACATACTGCAAACACGTATGTTATGTTTCCATCAGCAGGTGAGACTTATAAATATGGGAGCTGTCCCCATATTTAGGCGGAAACAAAACGGGCGCCAAAGAAGTTGCTCTGGCGCCCGTGTATTGCCGTACTTACTGCGTTATCGGGGCCGGCGTCGGCGCTCCTTCCAGGACCATCCGCGATTCTATATGGCCAACAAGATCAAGCGGTCTCCACCATGTCTCCTTCAGCTTGCGCGCGCTGAAGAGTTTCTCGGCCTGGTCACGGTAGTGCGGCGACTCGGGCCGATCGCTCTGTCCGATGGGAACTGCGGTCCAACTGCGGATTGGCTTCGACAGCACGACGATCTGCGTCGATGTCTGACCCGCTTCACCCCAGCGGGTGTGATCCGGCCTTTCAGGCCCGAAATCGACATTGCGCAGGGTGGCCGTCCCCAGTCCTTCAGCTCCCCCGCCGCCCACGGGCCAGGATACCTCGTCGCGCCCGACGCGAAAGGCCGCTCCGTAAGGAGCATCGAGCGAACCGAAATCCGCTTTGAGCGAGGCCATCGCGGGCGCTACCGACGACAACAGCATTCTCAGATCCTCATCCTCCACTTTTTTCCAGGCGGGCTTTTTCCCCGCGATCGCGAGCAGAGGCGCGATACGCTCCGCCAGTTCCACGGCTTTTTCTCCATGATCATGATGGAGTTGTTTCCGCAGATAATAATATTTCAGCGCAGCCGACGAGTCGCGCCGCAATTCGCCGTCCCATGCAAGAAGATCCTTAACGCCAATCGCGTAATCCGGATTCGATTCGAATTCAGCTCCGAATTTGCCATGGGCATGCTTCAGCGCGGCTATCCACTGCTCCACGCCCGCCGGATGCACGTCAAGAATATAGGAAATCGCTTCCTCGGCGGTCACCGATTTGTCGGCAGCCAGTAGCTGCAGTGCGCGCGCGCCGCGCTGATTGATCCAGCCGTTGGGCGGACCGTAAATCCAATCGCTGTAAATGTACGGGATGCTCTTGTCCGGCGTCAGCGGGCTCCTGAGCATCATGACGTCGGGCGGTATGTTGCAGTTCTGCATGTAGCCCTGCGGCGGATTAAGTATCTGCACGTGGTCCGAGGAGGGGTGAAAACCCTGCCATTCTGTGGCCGATGTCGATCCGTCTACGGCGCGAGACCAGTCATAACCCGTAGGGCGGCGTGGCGCCCGGCCCACGCGTTGATAATAGATATTGCCGGAGGTGTCGGCAACCATCAGGTTCTGCGGATAATATTGCAGGTTCTCGGCCGACGCGGCCGCGCCGCGGTAATCCTTTGCGAAATTCAGGTCATACCAACTGTCGCCCGCCTGAACCGCATCGGCATATGCCATCCTGGCCGCATACGCCTTGCCGCCTCTCATGGCAATAACCGGCCCATAATGCGAGTCGTACACCGTGAATCTCTGCGGCTCCGCCCTTCGCACCTCAATGATGATCTCGCGCGAAGACATCTGTTTCCATTCGCCGTCATACAGGTACTGCGATGGATTTTTCGGATTCAACTTCAATTCGTATATATCGGCGGTATCCGGTCCGCCGGTCGTCATCGCCCAGGCGATGTGCTCGTTGTGGCCGTTGCCGATCGTGGGGAAACCAGGCAAAGTCACGCCGCTGCCCACCAGCGCGCCCGCATGAATCCGAAATTCCCAGAACCGCGTCATCCCCCACCACGAGAGATGAGGGTCAATCGCAAGAATCGGCGCTTTCTCGGCGCTCCGGCTCGGGGCCACGGCAAATTGATTCGAGCCGTGCCTGATCTCGGGAAAGCCCGGCTCGATCCCCGTTCGCTTCAAGTCGGCGAACGCCTGCTCAATCGACCAGTTATACAAGAAAAAACGTGCGGCGGCGATTACCATGTATTCATCCACCTTGCGGTCGCCCCACCACGCGGGCACATCCTCCGGATGGGCCGCGTAATAATCGTTCACACCCTTTACATACGCCTGATTGATTCCGCGAATCGCCGGGCGGATGTGCTCGATATTGCGCTCGGCCACGCCGTAATTATCCCACAGCTTCGCGACCAGGTCGTACTTGACTGTCGCCGGACCCGCAAATTTGGCGCTCTCGCCGATGCCGCGCATGAAATTCTTCAGCAACTCCTCGGGCCGGTCCTGCGCCTGCGCCCAGCCGGCGGCATATGCGCCGGCTTCAACCGTGGGAGCATAAATATGAGGGACGCCCCATGTATCCCGATAGATCACTGTCTTTCCGGCGTCTTCCCCTACCCCGGGGAAATCAGCGGCTGCGCTCGCCGCCGAAAATGCCGCACTTATCAGCAAAGTGAGAACGGCGAACCAGGCCGCCGGGCCAATCCCGAAGCGGCTTCTTTCACACAGACACGTTCGCTGGCGATTCTTCTTCATCTCCCACTCCTTTCGGATATAGACAAGGGCTTTCGGTGGATGTCATTCTATCCTGCCTGCCTCACGAAGTCCAGCCATGCAAAGGCCTCCCTCTCAAACTTCTTTCAAACATCGAAAGAAATTCTGAAAATACGAAATATTTTCTGATATACTCTTTCCGTTCAGTCGCTCGTTGCTACTATGCCACGAGAGTTCAATCCTTGTAAGCTTCAAAAAATACCGGATTCAACGATGGCTTCAGCCCCCAATTGGAAACTCGAATCTTACCTGGCCCAAAAGCTCGGCTGCGCCGACCTGAAAATCATTCGGGAGTGGAGAAACACCGAAGGCTGGTCGATGGAGACTTTCAGTCTCGGACTCTCATACAGAAAGAACGGAAAGTCAGTCGAGCAGGATATCATTCTCCGCCGGGAACCGGCGGCCGGGCTGCTTGAACCGTATGACGCTTCCATCGAATTCCGCGTTCTTGACGCACTGCAGCATAGCGGAATCGCCCTGGCAAGAACCTATTGGTATGAACCCGATCCTTCAGTCTTCGAGCGCCCGTTTTACGTCATGGAAAAAGTCGAGGGCGACGTCCATTTCCTCACCCGGGAGAACGACCCCGACTACCGCCTTATTCCCGATGACCGCGAACGAGCCAGCCTCGCCGCAGACTTCATCGAGAACCTCGTCCGAATCCATACCTGCGACTGGCGCGCCGCGGGACTGGATTTCCTGGGCGACCCCGGACCCGGCCGCGGCTCGGCTCTCAGCCAGGTCGAATACTGGGAACAGGTGATCGAACGCGCCGGATACAGGCGGAAACCGATAGTCAGTTTGGCAGTCAACTGGCTCAAGCACAACGCGCCGCACAACGAATGCGTGCGCCTCGTGCATGGAGACTATCGCACCGGCAATTACATCCACCGGAATGGGCGCATCCGGGCCGTTCTCGATTGGGAAATGGTTCATCTCGGCGACCCGCACGAGGACCTGGTATATGTGCTCGGGGGCCTGTGGCGGTCGCCCGCCCCGACAAATTGGGTGAGCCATTTGATGCCGGAAGACGAATTCCTCGATAAATACCAGGAAAAATCGGGAATCCACGTGGACCGGCAAAAGCTTGATTACTATCAGATACTGAATGATTTGAAGGCGGTCGGGATCACCTCGACCGCGGCGCACGCATTCGCAACCGGCAAGAACCTCGATCTGCGTCCCGGCGTCTTCGCCTTCCTGATCGACATGTTCTACTACTCCCTTGCCAAATATCTCGGTAAACAACTGCGGGTTTCCCAATGAAAGAGCCATTCGAGATATACGTGAACCGGATAAACGATATCCTCGAGCATGTCATAGCCCCGGAAATCGAATCGGACTACATCCGCGGACAGGTCTTCGCCGTCATAGAATTGCTCAGCCAGCTTCAGGGACGCATCGAACACCGCCACGACTTCATCGTGCAGGATATCGAGAGCGGGCGGGAGACGATCCGGATGCTGATCTCGGCTTTGTCGACAGCCGGAGTGCCCGTGCCGGCGGACATCTGCGGGGCCGCCCAGCCGCTGAACTTCCTCGAAATGACCGGCCTTCAACTGCGCGACGAACGCGAGCGTATCGAGCGCACCTTGAGCAAGGCGCTCGACATCGTTCATGAGCGCCGATCAGAGATTTCGGACCCCGAAGCGATCGAGCGCGCGGCCCTTGAGCAGATTCAGCAGGGAATCTTCCGCGATCTGATGCTGTTTCGCCCGCAGAGGTTCGAACGGATTTCCCGCTCAAAACGCAAAGGAGATTCAGCATGAACGTCCGGCCGGAAGACGAGTTCATCCATCACGATTACCCCCGCGGCACAACAGACGCGTGGAAGGAAAACTGGTACTTCAATTTCATCGATCGCAAGAACAAGGCATGGGGCATCAACCACATCTCGCTCGAGCGTCACAAGCAGAAGGCTCACTTTCGCGCGTTCCACGTGGTCGACGACGAAATCCTCATGTATGCAAATCAGATCCCGCTCGATGACAACCTTCGCGAGTTGAACGATGGAAAGCTTTCCATCGAGTTCGTCGAACCCCATAAGACGTTCCGCCTGACGTTGCATGGCCCCAATCATTCCCTGGACTTGATGTATTCCGCCCGATTCGATGTGTTCAACTACGCCACAAAAAAGCGAAAACAGCCCGGCGGCGATAAGAAAAGCCTGGCGATCAACCATTACGAACAGGCCTTGACCGCTGAAGGACATCTCGAAAAAGACGGCGTCTCCCGCCCCATCTCCTGCTTCGGCCACCGCGATCATTCCTGGGGATTCAGGAACGAGTCCAATATCGCGGGATGGAACTGGGTCGCCGCCCAATTCCCCGAGAGAACCATCAACATCTCACAGGTTCGCGTCGCTGGCAGGCGCGATATGAACCGCGGCTTCATCTCCGAGAAACAGGGAAACACCGGAATCCGATCGGTAAAGGTCATTTCGACAGAACGCAATGAACAGAAGGCGCCGCAGAGCTCAGTCTATGAGGCCGTCGACGAGAAGGCACGCGTCTGGACCCTTACCTCGCGCAGGTTCTCAGGCTTGTTCCTCCCGCTTCGCGAAAAAGGAACCGATCTGGCGGTGCACGAAAACTTCTCGGATTTCTCGCTCTCGGAAACGGGCGAAACCGGCGTGGGCATTGACGAATATCTTGAAAACCTCGCCTAACGCGGACCCCAATGTCCCCTCTGGGCGATGTGATTGTGCTTCATACCTCCAACACTCCCTTTTCGCTCTTTCATATTTCTCGATAAATTTTTGCGTCACGGCCATAGCCCCTTTCATCGTTCGATGTTAATATAATCGCAACAGAAAATTCTCGCGCTCGGTTCATCCGGAAGCGCTGACGGTCGCGACTTTTCGACGCAGTGACTTCCCTTTCCGAAGAGCTTCGCGTTCTTCTGCCTTGGCTCGCAGTGCTCAATCTCGCCCCTACGAAAGAAGGTATTGAATGGCTCTTGCAGGTTTCTTGCTGAGGTTTTCCAGACTGCAATGGCTGACAAGAACTCCCGGGGCTGTCGCACTTAAAACAAAGCCAACGCCTACTCGATCCGGCTCAAGTGCCGATCCGCCGGCGCCGGGTCCGCATCAAAAGAAGCAAGCCACGAAAGAACCTGAAAAGCACTTCATCTGCCGGCTGGGCGATGAAGGCGATCTCGAGGGCATAACCGAACTATTTAAATCCCATGAGTATGGCCCGAAAGACGTGGAATGGCTGCGCTGGAAGTATTTCCGCAATCCCGATGGAAAGGCGAACATCTTTCTGGCCGAGGACCAGAACGGAAAAATCATAGCTTTACGCGCGCATATGCCTCGCCTCTTTACCAGCGAGAAAACAGGGGTGTTCCTGGCCAGACAGTCGGTGGATTTGTTCGTAGCGAAGGCCAGCAGAGGGAGCGGCGTGTATTCGGCCGTCTGGAGATTGTGCCGAACCGGCAATTATCCCATTGTCAGTTTCCCCAACAAAATCGCAAAACAGTTGACGTGGAATATGCCGGGGGACGTGAGGATATATATCCCCATTGATGAATGGTGGTACCCGCTGGCAATCGGCGGCATGTTCCGCAGCAGAGTCCTGAAGCCTGTTGCGCCCGCAGCCAACGCCGTTTCAAGGCTCTATTCACGTCTCTGGCTCGGCAGAAAAACGCACGGCCTGCATATGAAGCCCGTGCGCAGTTTCGAGAGATCGTATAGCCTCGATCACAGCTTTCTCCAGGGGGTTCGCTCGGCCGAATATCTGAACTGGCGGTTCATAGACAACCCGGTTCGCAGGTATTCCGTATATGAGTTTTTCAACCACGAGAATACCAGCCTCGGTTATTGCGTGTACTACATAGACAAAACCGCCGCACAAGTCTATGATCTGGTCATCAGCTCCCATACACGCGCCTGTCTCAGACTCCTCTCAGATCATTTCCGCGAAAGGCAAATCAGCCACCTGATCTTCAAGAGCATCGGATTCCGCATGCGCAAATACGGCTTCATCCGAATCGGCTCGCCCGGATTTATGGACACCCTTAACACACCGTCCGGAACATGGCTCGTCACAATCGGCGACAAGGATTGAAGCTTTACATCGCGTTTCCTTGAAAATTAACCCGATTATTTCTATACTGATAATGTCTTTTCATCCCGACACAATCCTGTGAAGATTTTTCGCCCTGAGGAGCAACCATGATCGAGAATCTTACCCATGAACAAATCGAAGGAATCATGGACGCGCTGCCGTTCCAACTCGTATTCATCGATGAGCGCGACCGCATCCAGTACTGGAACGAGTTCAAAGGCCGAATGGTCGCCGCTAATATCGATAATCTCGGAAAAGACGTGCGCACGTGCCATAAACAGAAGAGCCTGCCCAAACTGGAGAAGATTCTGTCTGACTTTAAAAGCGGCAAGAGAGACGAGGCCGAATTCTGGGTGCCGCTCGAACACTGCGACATGAGGGCGCTGAACAGATTCTTCGCGATCCGGGACAAATCCGGGCGGTACCTCGGGACGATGGAATATCTGCTGAATTTCACCTATATCGAGAAGATCGCGAAGGATAAGAAAGACGCTGAACACGCGCAATCATGAAGAGATGGCAGGCTCCGCCGCCGGCTCACTTTTCCGAAATCTGATCAGGCCAATCTGCACCATCGCAGGCAGCAGCAACAAGTCCGCAAGCAGTGCCGCAACCAGACACATCGGCAGGAGCGTTCCCAGTATGTGGATCGTGAAATAGTCGCTCGTCGCGAACGGCAGGAATCCGGCAACAAGAATAACGGTAGTCATGCACATCGCTCGCCCCACGTACTCGAACGAACGCTTGATCGCGTTTTCCGTATCCTCGCACCGCGCCTCCTCGATCCGGTAGCGGATCAGGAAATGAATCGTATCGTCCACCGCAACGCCGACACCAACGTAGACGATCATCAGCGTATCCGAATCGACCTGCTCCCAAAAGCCCCCGACGTACCCGCCAAGGACGAGCAGCGGCACGATGTTGGGCACCATCGCCCACAGGCCGGCCCGAAGAGAACGAACCGCTAGCGTCATCATCACGCTGACAATGAAGCACGAGAACAGGATGCCCCGCTTCTGCCCGGCCAGGATTTCATCCAGCCAATCGCCGAGCAGATACGTGAGGCCGGTCGCCTGCACGACTGCCGATTCCCCAAGTAATTCCTTGGCGGCAAGCACGGCTTTCGCGCCTGTTGCGGCCGCACTCCGGAATCCGCCTTCTTTCAGCCGGAGGAGCACCCGCATGGTGCGCCGCTCGAAATCGACAAACCGATCCAGGTCCTCTCCGCCTCCCATTTCGAACAATAGCAGATACTGCGCCAGGGCCGGCCGCGACGTCGGCAGCGTCCCACCATCTTCGCTGTCAAGAGTTCTGTGGATCTTTTCGACCAGATCGACCAGCGAAATTCCCTTGTCGACTCCTTGAAATTCTTCGACCTCGTCCTGCAGCCGCGCGACACGAGCAAATAGCTCTGCATCCAGCACTCCCTCCGGCTCAGGCGTCTCCACGTAGATATCCAATGTGTTTGTGCCGGAAAAATGCCGGTCGAACCAAACCTCGTCCCTGCGAACCGGATTGCCTTCGCCCAGCCTGCGCACAAAATCGGTCTCCACATTCACCCTTAACGCTCCCGCCGCCGATATGATCAGAAGAATGCCGAAGAGAGCGAGAACCAGGCGAGAGCGCCGCGTCGTCACAAGCTGCGCCTGCATCAAAACCCAATCGAGCATCTCGTGAACAAACGCTGCAGTTCCCCGCCGTAATGGCGCCGGCTTTTTCATGATCGAAAACATAATGGGAACAAGCGTCATCGCCAGCAACAGGGCGGCCGCAACGCCAAATCCGAAAATCGCGCCCGCTTTGCGGAAAACGGGTACCGGCACCAGCGACAGGGAGAGAAAGCCGAAGAGAGTCGTTATCGAGGTATAAAAACATCCTTTGCCCACGTCTTCCGCCGTCCGAACGATCGCCTCCTGCTTGTCCGCCCCCTTGCCCAACTCGATAAGATACGCGCTGCACAGATGAACCACATCTGAAAAAGAAACGATGAAAATGACCGCCGGAACCATCGAGATGATAATATCCACCTGCCGGTCCCACAGGACAGCAAACCCCAACGTCCAGATCACCGCAAGCATCGATATGATGAACGCGATGACCCCCGGCCACACCCGCCGAAACAGCAGCCAGACGGTAGCCACGAGAATGACTACGACTATCGGGAACAGTACCTTCAAGTTGTACTGCGTCTGCACCAAAATCTCGGACAGCACCGCAAGGATGCCCGCTCGATGCAATTGCGCGCGCGAAAATCCTTCCTCTTCAAAAATCTTCAGAATCTCCGCCACGATGCGCGGCCCCTGCTCCACCGGGCGAGTAGGGTCGGGTTTCAGTTCCACGATCACAGCCGCCTCGCGCCCGCTCTCAGAAACGATCAGCCCCCCGGCTAATGAGTCCTCCTTCAGCTCGGAAATCAGTTCCGGAATGCGCTTCGGGTCCAACGCTGCTTCGTCCGCGTACCGCGAGACCACCAGCGTGTCGTCCTCCAGCCTCATGTTCTGAGCGCTTAATACGCTCTCGACACGGTCGACAATCGGGATCTCTTCGATCCGCTCCAACGCGCTCCTCAGCCGCTCTTGCCGCTCCGGGTACAGCAGATCGGCCGAATCGATCCCGATAATGAGAATCTCATCGCTTCCGAACAGGTCCGCCTTCTTCAAGTACTCCTTATATGCCGGGCTCTCGCCCAGAAACAGTTTCCCGATCGATGTGGCAATGACGGCATGAGAGATCGCGAACAGCGAGAGAAGTGACAGAAACGCGCAGAAAATAAGCACCGCAGATCGATGATGCAGCACAAAACGAAAACACGATTTCATCATAGACAGGTTTTCGGACTACAGGAATGTATTCCCGGAGCGCACCGGGAGCAGTCGAGCGATTTCGATATTCCGCTCCGGGTCGGAGGACGCCATGCCGGCGATCAAGCGGGCGGCATCGAGGCTATAAACTCGTTGGCTTCGTCAATTGAATTCTGTAGCTCCTTCAGCAGAGCCTCGACGTCCACTTCCAATTCGTCGGCTACACCGCGCAGCGCTCCGATCGCCTGCGCGTTCAGATTATGCTTCAGAAAAAGCACCTGGTCGTTCAGTTGCGCGAGCACCGGCGGCATCTTCTCCTCGGCGCGCCTCATCGCCTTCATCAGCTCTGCGTACCGCGTGCGGGTATCGCGCAAAAGCCGTTCGCTCGAACGGCGCAATTCCCTGTTCTGATACTCCTCGAGTTCGCTCTCCCATTCCTCGAACAAGTCGTTCGCGACTGTTTCAACCGAATCGATCCGGTCGCTCACTTCTTGCGCCTTCGCCTCGCTGCGCTCGTATTCCGCATTCAACTTGTTGAATTTGCGCTCGAGATCGCCGCCCTCGACATCAACGACCTCGCGAAACCTCTCGAGCGCCGACTGGAATTGCTCTCCCGCCTCCTCCTGGCTCTCGCGCGCTTCCTCGACCCGATCCACAAGAATGTCGCGCTTGTAAATTCCCACGCTCTCCATCGCGCGGTAGTACGTCGTCGCGCATGAACACAGCAAAAGGATCGGCGTGATATGCAGTATCAAGAGAAATGGGCTTGTGTTTCGTCTCGTCTTCTGGAACACGCGAGTATCCTCCCCCGTTTTCCAATGTGTACTTACGCCGCACAACCTGTTCCCGATTTCACTTAATATACACGAAACAAAAACATTTTGCCAGAATGCCGACCAAGCGATGGGGAATGGCCGAAGCGAAGGGGACTGGCTCCATTTATGGCCCGAAGGGCGTAGAATGGCGCCTGTCCCCGAAGCAAAACCACCGTCCCTTCCCGTCCCCGAAACTTCTCTGTTCCCGAAGACGAAGCCCAAAACCATTTGACACTTTCCACCCGCCTCGATATACTTCCCTTAGCCTCTGTCGCGTGTTTTTGCTCCGGGACCGACCAATGGAAACAGACAAAGCCGCTTCTTCTCCTATGGCCGATTTTTCCTTCTTCCGCCAGGCGGTCGCACGCTGGCACGAGCAGGCGCGCGAGCTTGCGATGACGCGGAAGATCATGGGCTACTTCTGCGACTTTGTCCCCGAGGAACTGCTCGACGCAGCCGGTTTCATTCCGATGCGAATCATCGGAACCCGCAAACCCATCTCGCTCGCCGACAAGTATCTGCAGTCGAACGTCTGTTCTTTCGCGCGCAGCAGCCTCGAACTTGTGCTTGATGGCACCTATCGGTATCTTTCGGGAGTAGTCGTCCCCCACTCGTGCGACGTTATCACGAAAATGTACGACCTCTGGGCCTACCGCGCCGGATACCCCGACTTCTGCCATTACCTCTGGTATCCGCACAAAGTCAACGACCCCACCGCCCGCTCCGCCTTTATTGATGAAGCGCGCCGGCTCAAGACGTCTATCGAGCAGCATACCGACTCCCCGATAACCGAGCAGTCCCTGCGGGAATCCATCGTTCGCTATAACGAGAACCGCCGGCTGCTCCAAAAACTCTATGCATTGCGCAAAAACACGCTTTCTCCCCTCACGGGAACCGAATCATTATTCATTACGCTTTCCTCGATGCTCATGCCGAAAGAAGATCATTCACTGCGGCTGAGAGAACTGCTCGATGCGCTCGCCTCGTCTCAGACACTCGAAAAACGACGCCCGCGAATCCTCCTTTCTGCGGCTGCCCTGGATGACGTTGAACTCATCTCGGCAATCGAAAACCTCGGTGGATTGGTCGCCGTGGATGACTCCTGCACCGGCTTCCGCTATTTTTGGCAAGAGGTCCGCGAGAATGGAGACCCCATCGAGGCGATCGCCGACCGTTACCTGCAAAAGATACCCTGCCCCCGCACGTTCGACTCGGGCGCCCGAATCGATTTCCTCATGAACAACATCGATGACTACGCGGTCGACGGCGTCATCATGTACATCCTCAGATGCTGCGACGCGCACCTTTTCCAGATGCCGGACCTGCAGCGAAAGCTGAAGGCAAAGGGTGTTCCCGTCCTTTATTTGCAGGGCGATCACTCGGCGGCGATATCCGAAGAAACAAAAAACCGCATAGCCGCTTTTCTCGAAATGCTTGGAGGATAATATGGGCTCGCGCATGCACGCAAAGAAACATCTGGAGACCACCAAGGCGGCATCGGCCCTCATCAAGAGCTACTACGAAGACCAGCGGCGCAAGCAGAATATGGAGGGCCAACCGGTCGCATGGTGTTGCGTCGGAATCCCAAAGCAGCTTCTACAGGCCCTCGACATCCTCGCCTTTTATCCCGAGCAATATGCGACCGTGTGCGCGTCGCGCGACGCATCCTCGCGCTTCATAAAGCCCGCCGAGGCGGCGGGATTTGCAAAGGAGTTGTGCGGGTATGCCCGCGTCAACCTCGGATTCATCATGGAAGGCTTGCCCGAGGATGCGCCGATGGGGGGCATGCCGCGCCCCGATTTTCTGCTTATCACCAGCATCGTGTGCGACACCCGCATCAAGTGGTTCGAGCTGATGGCCGATATGCTCGGTGTGCCCGTCTACCTGATGGAGGTGCCGCAGATGCCTCCCGCCGGACGGAACGGCGCCGACGGCTCGACTATCGCAACCGAAAACGCCGGGATTCAGGTCGGCCGCGAAGACGCCCCGCATCTCGAGGCGTACGTGATGGCGCAATATCAGGGGCTGGTCGAATTCCTCGAGAAACAAACCGGCAGATCGCTCGACCCCCAAAAACTTTTCGAAATCCAGCAGGCATCGCGAAGAGTCGGCAAACTCAGGCGCGAGATAAACGAGTACCGCAAGCATATCCCCACGCCGATGGGCGCCGGCGACGCCTTCACCGCCATGTTCCCCGGTATGTACATGCCAGGCACGAAAGAGGCGGATGCATTCTACGAACAGCTCCGGGCTGAAGTGAAACAGCGCATCGAAACAAAGACAGGCATCGTCGATCCCGAACGGTTCCGATTGGCATGGAGCGGCATTCCCTTCTGGTACAACATGGGCCTGATCAATTATTTCGAGGAGAAAGGCGGGGTAGTCGTCATCGACACGCAGTACGGGTCCGCCGCCTCAACGATCAATACCGCCACGCGCCAGCCGCAACGATGGGGCATGAACGGCATGGTCGGCTCCGTTATTCGAGCCGTCGTCGATTACAATATCGACGGCGTCATTCTCTCCTATACGCCGACCTGCCGCGCCTTGTACATCAATCAGATGGAGATAAAGAATTCCCTCGAGGAAGAACTCGGCGTCCCTGCACTGCTCCTCGAGAGCGATATGGTCGACCCGTCCTCCTTCAACGAAGGACAGACCATAACGCGCATAGACGCTTTCATTGAACTGGTCTCCGAGAAGGCAAAATCGCGTAATTGGGCTTAATGAGCCGATGCCGGCTCAAGCAATCGGTATAGCGCCCTCATTGCTGCTTGCGCGCCCGTTGAAGCGAAGCCATGGCTGGCGCGTGCTTGCGGCCGGTGGTTCTTTACTTCTTCTTGCCCGCTCCAGCATTGCACCAAGCGAAGCCCCCTTCCCGAACGGCCTTCTTAATTCCCTCAGCGCCTTCTATTCTCTCTTCCTCAAAGGGGGACTAAGGGGCTGATTTGTCTTCTTCTGCCAGACCCTGGATTCCTGCTCCCGGATCGGAGTCCGGGACAAGCTTCGCAGGAATGACGGGTTACTCTGAGTCGGCGATACGCTCTGTCATCGGCGCCAATCCCATTAAGGGACCGCCTCCAAAGGAGGATTTTGCAGAGGGCGTCAACCGCGCAAGATTCTAAGCCTCAGCGCTATCGCACCCCTACAAGCTATTGGCAATAATGAGGAAGGACTCGAATAAGGCTCCGTCACTCCTTTGCGCCCGCCATCCTCAACAATTCCGCCGTCTCCACATGATTCCCTTTCATCGCCAATTGCAGCGCCGTAACGTTTTCCGAAGTTCGCGCATTCACACTTGCTCCCTTCGAGATCAGCAGGTGAACGATATCAAGTTGTCCGTGGGAAGCCGCGTGCATTATCGCCGTCCACCCATTCCTGTCGCAAATATTGATATCCGACCCTTTGCTCAGCAGCAATCTGACGATGTTGGTCTGCCCCGTTGAAGCGGCCTCCATCAGAGCCGTTTTCCCTTTCCTGTCCTGCACGTTCGGACTCGCTCCCCCTGCAAGGTATTGCTCAATGGCTTCGGCATCTCCTAATCTCGCACTTTGTATCAGCGCAAGATCCGGATCCCGGCTGCACTGCAAGGTGACAAACAGAAAAATCATACACGTTGCTATCAAGCGCATCATCTTGAACCCCTCCTTCCGAGGCACGTGCGGGGACATTTAATAAAGGACGCCCGCTCACGCCCCAGGCATTTCAGTCACATTCAACTCTGCCAGCAAGTGTTCCTTATTTAAAGAGACGGAGCATCAATTAAAGGAAAACCCTACCTCCTTATGCGCAATACGCCGTATTCCTCCACCTGACAGCGTCCCACCTTGCCGGAAGCTCGTCCACCACCAGCCATTGCCCCATCTTAGCCGTTCATGCCCGGTTCATCCCGGTCCATGTTCGTGAATGATGGTCCGTGTCTGTTCGTGCCGGTCCGTGTTCGTCCGTGTTCGTCCGTGTTAGTCCATGTCGTCCGTGTGCCCGTGCTCCTCCCGGCGAAGGAAACTGGCTCCATTTACGGAATTATCTCAAGTACCTCGTTGAGCGCAGCGAAATCCCGCGCCTCGCGGGATAGAATGGTGCCTGTCCCCGAAGCTACAACCACTCAATCAATTGTCGGACAGTCTCACCGGCTCCGGAGCA
The DNA here is from genome assembly GCA_003598085.1 of Candidatus Abyssobacteria bacterium SURF_5. Classification (NCBI taxonomy): domain Bacteria; kingdom Pseudomonadati; phylum Candidatus Hydrogenedentota; class Candidatus Abyssobacteria; species Candidatus Abyssobacteria bacterium SURF_5. Next base: position 91,669 of record QZKU01000128.1, on the reverse strand, counting down.
TCCATGGCGCCTGTCCATAGCGAAGCCACTCAGCCACCCGGCCCACCTTCCCCCTGTTGCTTGACTTTTGTTTTTCCGTTCATTTATACTGAATTTCACCAAATAGAATCCTGTTAATTGACAAGATAATTAAAGAAAATGTCGCTCATCAGACCCTTTTTTAAATTGCTGACATTCCTGATTTACGGCTATTTTCTTTTCCTCGTCCTGGCGTTCCCGATCCTTGAACTTCTTCAACACATCAGCCGGGAAACGCGCATGTCGTTTTTTGATATTTCCTTCCCGATCCAGATAAAAGACGTTATCCTGCCGTCCTTGCTGCTGTCGCTGATTTACGCGGGAATCGCCGCACTTCAGAGACGCTTGCAGCCGAAGCCTTCTTCCGGGACAGCGCAAGTTTCCTATGACCATGAGCGCGTAACGACGTGAGGCCCGAAGTCTAGCATATGCTTTTCAATAGTCTCGCATTCGGCGGTTTTCTGATTATCGCCCTCATCCTCTTCTGGAGCGCACCCCGTACTCACCGCGTCTTCATCATCATCGGCTTAAGCTACTTCTTCTACATGTACTCCTACCCGATCTACTTTTTTTTGCTCGCGATCCTCACCCTGATCAATTTCGGGCTGGCCCTCGAGATGGCGAGAAAACCCAGCCGAAGAAAGCATTTCCTCGCTTTGGCTATTTCGATCGACCTGTTCGTGCTCGGGTTTTATAAGTACGCCGGCTTCGCCTCGCGCGAAGTCCTGAATCTGCTCTCGTCATTCGGAATTCAATCGGATGTAACGGCCATAGAGATAACTCTGCCGCTCGGAATCTCGTTCTTCACGTTCCAGATGATGAGCTACGTGATCGATACCTACCGCGGACTGCCGGCGGAGAAATCCTTCTGGAATTTTGCGGCATACATCTCATTCTTCCCCCAATTGGTGGCCGGCCCCATTGTCAGGCCCCAAACGCTGCTGCCGCAGATCAAGGCCGACCATAAATACGATGAGGACCAGGCCGTGCGCGGTCTCTTTCTCATTGCACAGGGGCTCGTGAAAAAAGTCGCGTTCGCCGATTTCCTGGGCGGCTACGTCGACAAGGTCTTTGCCGCGCCGGGCGATTTTTCCGGCCTCGCCACTCTGATCGGCATCTACGCCTACGCCTTCCAGATATATTTCGACTTCTCGGGCTATACCGATATCGCCATCGGCGTAGGCAAATTGTTCAGCTTCGAGATCCCGATCAATTTCGACCTTCCATACATCTCGAAATCGCCCCGCGAATTCTGGCGCCGCTGGCACATATCGCTCTCGACCTGGCTCCGTGATTATCTGTACATCCCGCTCGGCGGAAATAGAAAATCATCCGGTCGCACCTATTACAACATGATGGTGACAATGTTATTGGGTGGAATCTGGCACGGCGCGAATTGGACGTTCCTCTTCTGGGGCGCTTATCACGGATTGCTGATCTCGATCCAGCGGCTCCTCGAAGAAAATTTGCCGGCCGCCAAACGCTGGATTGAAAAGCCCTCGCCGCTCGTCGCCGTTGGAAGCGCGCTTCTCACATTCCACCTCGTGTCTCTCGGCTGGGTGATTTTCCGGGCGCAGAGTCTGGGGCAAGCGGTCGAAGTTCTGAAAAATGTCTTTTCGGGCGGGCAGGGCGTTGAGACGTTCGAAACGCCTATCGTCGTGATGCTGTCAATCGCTATCCTGAGCCATATCTTCCGCAGCAGGGTGAAGCTCGAAGAGTGGTATGTGCGCATGCCGGCGCCCGTGCAGGCCTTCGGCTATTCATGCGTAACAATACTGATTTATCTTTTCTTCACAACCGAGCAAAGGTTCATCTATTTCCAATTTTGAGAGGCCGTTCCACCTCGAATGATCACGCTCGTCCACCTCGCCGATAGACGCAAAAAGATACGTCCGCAGATTTCGCAGACTTCCTCAGATTAGAAACAAGGCCTTTTGGATTCACGGATTGCGTGAATGAGACGAATGAAAGACGCTTTTAACAACGGATTTACACGGGTTTATTGGGGCGAAGCCGCAGCAATCCCGGATCGGAGTCCGGGACAAGCTTTGGATTTTGGATTTTCGATTTTGGATTGAGAAGGAGGAAGTCTTTTGTTTTCATAACATCCTGTCAACTAGGCCCTTCTGCATCTCTTTCATGAAAATCGTGAAAGAAATTCGAGAAATTGCAGGTAAGTAGTACGGATTTATTGGGGCGAAGTCGCAACCAAAATACTTGGAACACGAATTACACAAATTTGACGAATTACACGAATGAAGTCTCCTCTTTTCGTCATTCCTGCGAAAGCAGGAATCCATCTTACATCGACAGGATATGCGTACTCGGTTCGAAAAGTATTAGAACATTCAGGAATTTGAAATTCAGTAGTACAGATTATGAGTTATCACCAATTGTAGGGGCAACGGCACGGCGACCGCGTTTTCTGGTAGATGCGAATTCATTCGCGCGGTGTCGCTGGTCGCACAGGCTTCCATCCTGTCATAAATAAGGTCAAACAGAAATTCTTGATGGAAAAATATAAGAAACTCCTCGTAATTCTCCTCTTCGCCATCCTGGCGGCCGCCAGCATCGCCGGCTACAAATATAATATCCCCTTTCTTGCCGACGGCATTTGCCTCGCCGATACCGGCCAGACCTATCTATCGGCCGTCTACCTGCTCGAGGGCCGCGTACCGTATGAGGATTTCTTCTATCAGTGGGGACCGTACGCGCTCTATTTGAATGGTTATGTTTTCAAAATACTCGGCATCAAGATCTCCAGCGTCCGCCTTCTGATGACGCTCGTATTCATCCTGACCGCGGCGCTCACGTACCTCCTTGGACGCGAATTTCTCCCGCGAACCCACTCTTTTGCCGCCGCTCTCATCGTTCATCTGACGTATATCCGCAACGCGCTGACGCCATACGCAAACCTGTTCGTCATCCCCGTCGGTCTGCTCGCCTTGCTGCTTCTCTGCAGATATTACCGCAATGGAAAGCGCGCCCTGGTCTTTTCCGCAGGCCTCTTATGCGGACTCGCGCTCGGCCTGAAACTGAATGCCGGACTCTTCGCGACTGCAGGACTCACATTGGGGCTCCTCGTTGCCGACGGTCGAAACAGACCTTTCCAGAGGCGGCGCCTCATCGGGTTCGATCCGCTCGACCTCCGCCCGATACTGGTCTTCTTTCTCATTGCACAAGTCTTCATTCTCTTGCGCTCGCACCTAACGATTCAGTATCTCCTCCTCTTCGTTGCTCCAATTCTCGTCACCGCTTATTTGGCCCTCCGCACGCAGGGATATCAGGTTCAACCTTCTCACGAGCCCGCACATCAGAAGCGAAAATTCGAAAGGAATCTTCTCCTTTTCGCGACAGGCGCATTCTTGACCAGTCTCCCGTGGATCGGGTTTTACCTGTATAAGTTCGACGGAAGGAGAATCGCATATCATTTACTCGGGTCGGCATTGGAACACAGCAAACATATTTTCCTTGCATATCCGGAGCCGAATTCGACAACCATCGCACTCATCGTCTGCGCTGCAATTTCAATCTTGCTGTTTTCGCTGGCAAAAAGAATCTTCCCGAAATACCTCTGGGCAGTCGGTTTGGTCGTCATACTGATTCATGCGTTGGTCCTGCGACATTACATGCACGCCTCGCTGCGTTCGTACCTGTTGCTGGTTCAGGATACGGAGAACATAGTCGCCTTCATCGCGCCAATTGCGGTGGCAATCCTCTCAACCTTTCTTTTAGTAGGCTTGAGGAAAAAAGACCGAAGTCTCGCAGAGGTGAATGATCCGAAGATTCTGATTCTTGTGCTCTATCATGTCTTCTTCTTCCTTGTCGCTTATCCGCATACGGAATACACCCATATTTCCTGGTCGTATCCCACAACTATGATATTCCTCCTCTTCTTGCTGGAAAAGGCTCGCGTGTTTCTCATCAGCAGTTGGCCCGCCCTGACAAGACCCACTCTCGGAATAATGACCGGCGCGCTCCTTCTGCTCCCCTATCCCGCTCTTATCATCAATGCCAAAGCTTTTTGGCTGTTCCAAAGTTACTGTGAGCTCTCGCTGACAAGCCGTCAGTGGGTTAAGAGAAGCTTCATCTATCTTGCGAGCGAACGTGCTGATGTTTATGAATACACTCCCTCTGCGTACCAGATAGAGACTGTTAACAGGTTTTTGCAGACTTACACTTCAAAAAACGAATACGTCTTTGAATTTCCGACAACATTCTTCTATTACTATTCGCAGCGTACCAATCCTTCCAGCATCGATTACTTCTATCCGGGCCTCTTTTCGGATAAACAGGACGAGGTTATTCGGGATCTGGAACAAAAAAAACCACGGTATGCAATTATATTTGACGACCCGAAGGGATATCTGTTCACTTTCTCTGATCCGGATATCCAGATTACCTTTAAAGAAATCATCGGTTATCTGGAAAAGTATTATCGGGTTGAAAAACAAATCGGCTATTTCACGATTCTAAAGCGCATATAGCCTTGACTTTACTGCGTTTAGTCATGTATCATTTTTGAGAAACTCGGACAACAACTATTTCTTAATCCGTTGGTTCATGGGGGGTTTTGGTGATCGAAAGAACAGATACTTATCCATCAGTAGCAACTACACATCCGGAAACATCCGCATTAAGAGATTCGCTTTCTGCAGGTTATATATTCTTCCTGGTTCTTTTCTTCTGCTCCGGCATGGCGGCTCTCATCTATGAGATAACCTGGACCAGGCGCCTCACGTTAGTCTTCGGAAACACCGTCTATTCGGTCAGCACCGTCCTTGTGTCGTTCATGGGCGGGCTCGCCTTTGGCAGTATCCTGTTCGGCCGCTTTGTCGATAAGCATCGAAAACCGGTAAGAATCTACGGATTACTCGAAATCGGGATCGGCGTCTTCGCGTTACTACTTCCATTCGCGCTCGCCGCGTTGAATCCCGCATACCGCTTCCTCTATAACAGCGCCGGCTTCTCGGGCGCAGGCATGGTCGTGGCCCGCTTCGTTCTCAGTGTGTCGGTCCTCATAATCCCGACCACCTTTATGGGAGCGACGCTCCCCGTCCTCTCGAAATTCGCCGTTCGTCGGGCCGACCACACTGGCATGGGAATTGGGACGCTGTATGCCCTCAATACCCTCGGCGCCGTCGCCGGCTGCTTCCTCGGCGGATTCGTCCTGCCCGGTTGGATCGGAATAAACCATTCGGAGCATCTCGCCGCGGCTGTTAATATCATCATTGGATTCACCGCGCTCGGGCTCTCACGACGGCTCGATTCACAATACTCCGCACCCGATGAGATGCAGGAGAATGCCGAGCCGCCGATCGCCCAGATTGCGGGGCCGAACGACCGGCTCATCCTCCTTCTCTTCGGCGTCTCGGGATTACTCGCGCTCGCATACGAGGTTCTGTGGACACGCATTCTGATATTGCTCCTGGGAAGCTCCATCTACTCGTTTTCGATGATCCTGACGGTGTACCTGCTCGGTCTAACTGCCGGCAGCCTCCTGATGGCAAGATATGTCGATCGGCTGAAGAAACCCGTCCAGGTCTTCGGATGGATCGAGATTCTGATCGGGCTCAGCGTCTTTGCAGGAATGTTCATCTTTCGAAGACTTGTCTTCGAGCAATACGCCCTGCAAGTCGAGCCTCTTTCTTACCTGACTTCTAATTTCTCCGCAGTTCTGTCTGTCGTGCTTCCGCCCACTATCCTGATGGGCGCCGCCTTCCCGCTTGTCGTAAAGATTTGGGCTACCGAGATCCGCACAATAGGACGAAAAACAGGAACCCTGTATGCCGTCAATACCGTGGGCGCCATCCTCGGCTCCTTCGCCGCAGGCTTTATTCTGATACCCGCGCTCGGCTCGAAAAACAGCATGTTCTTGTTGATTTTCATCAGCATCCTCATTGGAGTAATCCTGCTCGTCTCCGCCCGCAGCCGCGAAGGCGCCTCCTCCCTCAATTATGCGACGGCCGTCCTCTTGATCTTTCCCATCTTGAATCTGGGGTCGAACAACAACTTCATGCGCGAGATGACTGACGAGATGTTCGAAAGCGGCTCCGGCAAAATCGTAGACTTCAAGGAGGATGCAACTGCAGCCGTTGCCGTGATAGCGAGTCCGCTCGGTTTTAAGGTGCTGAGCGTGAACGGGGTCGTCATGACGATCCTATGTGCCGAAACACAGCTCATGGCGCACCTGCCGATAACACTTGCACCGGCTCCCGACAACATGCTCATGATATGTTTTGGAATGGGAACAACGTTTGTTTCCGCCCGAAAGGCTGGGCTCGAAGTCGACTTCGTCGAGCTCTGCCCGTACGTTGTCGATACCTTCCATCATTTCCAGAAACATGCCTCCATGCTGGATCAGCCGGGCGTCGGAAAGATAATCGCCGACGGCAGAAACTACGTCCTCCTCTCAGACAAAACATACGACATCATCAATATCGACCCGCCGCCTCCGCCATGGAGCGCGGGCGCGGTCAACCTGTACACGAAGGAATTTTATGAGCTGTGCAAGCAGCGCCTGACGCCCGACGGAATCATCTGCCAATGGCTGCCCACATTCACCTCCGTTCTGAGCGAATCGCAATACAAGATGCTGGTGAAAACGTTTATGGATGTCTTCCCCCATACCACAATTTGGAACTCCCCGAATCAAATGGGCACGTACCTGATCGGAACCCCGGAGCGACTCGTCATCGATAAAAATGCTTTTGACGAATACTTCAGCAGGCCGGAAATCAGATACGACCTTTCACTTTATTCCGCTGTGCACCCGCCGGCACTAAGAGTACTCAACGGACCAGCCGTCCTCTCCTTGCTGCTGCTCGATGAGGACGGCGCGCGCGAATACGTTTCAGGCGCCCCCGTCCTTACCGACGACCTGCCCGTCATCGAATTCCCGCTTTTTAAAAACGGTTCCTCAACAAAGATCATGCACCCGAGCCTCATACCGACCAGCGATTCTGCGCCATCCGTTTTTTAAACCCTCGCCCTTGAAGAGAGGGTTTGGGTGAGGGGGGCTTTCTGCGCTTTGCCGCGCCTTGTTTCTATGCGGTTCTTGTGTCTTAGTGGTTGTATTCCATTCGGGGGCCAAAGCTTTTGCTCCCGCGCCGAAGGCTGTGCGAATAAATTCGCACCTACCGTGGGGAACGCACCTATCGGTCGAATGCGTCCAAGCCGGTAGGGCCGAATTCATTCGGCCGGTCTCCCCTATAGCCTCAAAGATTAACCACAAAGGCGCCAAGGCCCCGGAAGCCAATCCGTTAAAAAACACATCCCCCGATTTTCACGCGGGAATGATCCCGCGGCGCTCGGCAGATGTAACCCGCTGCCACCATCAGATATGGATAAAGGAGCACCCGCATTCTGCGTCGATAAAAATCGCCCGCGGTGGTATAATGTTTTTGTTGCTTTGCATTCGCATGACCGGACAGAAAAAGGAAACCGGGCACACTCACGTGGAATATTTGATGAAGAAGAGGCTCACGCTCAACAGCCGACTGCAAGGGAGGTCCAGCCGTCGGTGGCGCCATAAGTGCCCGCGCCTTCTTGTCGGAATCATCACGCCTCCGTTTGCTCCGTATTCATCCATCACTTCCGAATCTGCCGGGATCGAAACCGCATGAGAAACAGACTCTTGCCGGCGCTGGCTCTGGCAGCGGTGTTTTCGTTTCTGGTGCTGTCCCTGCTCGAAGCCAAACGTGCAGGATGGGGACTGTACGCTAACGACATCTACTCTCTCTATCTGCCTTGCATCACTTTTATCAGAGAAAGCATGAGAGTAGGAATATTTCCTCTCTGGAATCCCTATCTCGCAACCGGAGCGCCATTCCTTCCCGAGCCGTACGTCAATCTCTTTTATCCGGTCAATTGGCTGGCAATTCCGCTCGAGCCGGTCCGCGCCCTGCTGGCAATCCAGGTCGCGACCGTGCTCATCGGTTTCTCCGGCATGATCCTCTACGCCCGCTACCTGAAGCTGAATTGGGCGGTAACCGTCATGGCAGCGGGAATTTTCGGCTACGCGGTCGCGGCGGAGACCCAGGCGTTATACGCGGGTTCCACCTATTGTTGGACACCGATCATATTTCTGCTGGCACACCGGCTCTTCGACAGGCCCCGTTTCACATCTTCCGCTGCACTGGCGGCCTCGCTGGCAATCTGTTTCATCGCCGGCTTTTATCAGTTCTTTTTTTATATCTGCCTGCTTCTGTGCATATACCTTTTCGCTATGACCTTATATTCCTGGCGGAGTTCCGGCTTCAGGCCGATCGCTGCCCAATGGTCGTATGCGGGAATTGCTTTTCTCCTGCTGGCTGGACTGGCAGCTACCCAACTGTTCCCTACCATCGAGCTTTCCTCTCAATCGGTACGCACTATCAGCGCCGTCAGCAAGACAAATGCAGAAACGGACTTCCTTGAAATAGGCGTTCTCGGCATCGAAGGCCATATGTTCGGCATTCTCTTGAGGGCATACTATTTCGGCAGCGCACTGTTCTTCTTCCCGTTTGCGCTTGCCTCACGCAATCATCGAAAGACTGTGGTTGCTCTCTCGGCTGCTCTTGTCTTTCTGGCGTTATTTCTGCTCGGGCATTACTTTCAATTTCTTTCAATATTTACGAGAATACCACTGGCCGATGTCTTCGAGAGGCCGTCACGAATGGTCTCCTTTTCTTTCTTTCCCCTGGCAGCCCTTTCAGGCATCGGTTTGTCGGAACTGAGCCAAATGCCTTTCCGGATGCGGGATCCAGACAGCCGGAAACTAAGCAGGACTTGGTTATTTGCCTTGCTCTTTATTGCTGTAATCTGCGCGCTTGCAGTTGTTCCGTGGATCGGTTCGCCGCACAGCAAATGGCGCTTGGTCTTCTATTGCGCCTTCGGCCTGTCCATCCTCTTCGCCCTGCCATTGGCGCACAAACTCCCCCTGTCAAAAAGAAACCTGACACATTGGGTCATGGCCCTGGTGGTACTCCTTGATGTGTTCTCGGTTTCCCATGGCAGTTCACAAATCTCTACGCCCCAGCCTGATGCGTTTCACGATCAGCGCGTCGAATGGGCCAAAGAGAATGCAGGACAGAGCCGTGTCCTGGTAACTTTCCCGGAATCAATCATTAAATCCTACAATACCGGCACCATGTTCCGCTTCAACAATCTCACTAGTTATTCCGGCTTCACTTTGAAACGATGGAGCAACTATATCCTCCATGCGGTTGGGCCAAACAATTTTGAGAAGTTTCTGACGTTTGGATTCTTTTATGGCGTTTTCGATTATACCGAGCAACTCCTCCTGGCGCATCCCGATCTGCTGGGGCTGACCTCGCTCCAATATGCGCTCACCCGCGACCCGATCGGCGCAGCCGGGACGGCAGATCAGCACATGGCCTGGCACACCGTGCAAGAGAATCCCTTCTTCATTTACGAAAATAGACATGCTCTGCCGCGGGCGTATCTGGTCGACAGGTACGTACTCACCCGGAATGAGCAGGAGAGCCTCGAGGCTATTGAGGACAATATGGCAAGGTTGCGAACATCAGTCGTTCTGGAAAACGCCGCGCCTTCTTTTCTCTCAGCGGAACAGCCGGAAAATCCCGGCGCCGGCCAAATCGACGACTACGGCCTCAATCAGGTGCGCTTGCAGGTCGAGACGGAAAGACCGGCCCTATTGGTCCTCACTGACAGCTATTATCCGGGCTGGCAGGCGCTCGTCGACGGCGTCCGCCGGCCGATCTGGCGCGCCAACTCGCTCTTCCGCGCGGTCGAAGTGCCGCCGGGCAACCACGAGGTGATTTTCAAATATCGACCCCTCAGCCTGTTCGCTGGAATAGCGGCGACGCTGACAACCGTTTTGTTGGCAACTCCGCTACTTCTTCGTGAGCGGCGGGAAATAAAGACCCGTCCGCACCCGCGACCGGAGATCTCCGAGAAACCGGCGGAATCCGGGAATTTTGCCCCCAAATCCGCTATAATAAAGGATAATTAGCTTGAATTGTCCAGTCGAAGAACACGTTGGACAATAGCGGCAGCGATGAACTACTACTTTTCAGAACAGCGTCATCAAGTTTGCGATGGTGGGTCTTTACAGTCGGTGACAATGACCTGCTGTTCGGGCAAGATCTCGATGAAAAAATATCGCTAAAATCAACAATTTGAGGCGTTATCGAATAATTCTTGAGCGCTGAAGCTGAATAGCAACATGAGAAAAATCTTATCCTGGTACCTTGGGACAGCTATCCTCTTCATTGTTTCGAGCTACCTCACACAGTGCTTCTTACCTCTGGCAAGAATTCCGAGGAATACTTGGGAATGGCATCTATCAGACTTCGACCGTCGTTTGCTTAAATATCAACACTCGCCGGCCTCGAAAAAGGTAATTGTCGGCGGTTCATATGCATCTTATCTTGGTGAATTTGCAGATTTTCAGAATCTGGGAATCCCTGCAAGTTTTACATATGAGCATGTCGAGGTGATCGAGAATTATTGCAGGCCGGATGACAGTATATATTATTTCATAACTTTTCGCGATGCCCTTGATCCGCGCCCGCCTCGGCCGGAAATCAGAAGTCGCCTGCGCCGGGGATTGATGACCCTGCGGATTATCCTGCTCGATAGATTTCATCTTCCCCTTCCTCCCTTCCTGCCGGAGTTTAACTATGATGGAAGATATGATGAAGATGATGAAATTTATAAGGATATCTGTCAGTCCATCGGTGCGAAGGCTCCGAACATGGTGCCCGACTTGATGCAAGTACAATTCTGGCTTCTTAATCAGAATACAGATGTTCGACCCGTTTGGAATGACATTGCCGCGGCCCACCCTAATGTGACTTTCATTCTTTCTCCTGTACTTCCGTTAAAATATGAATGTCCTGATCCCCTGATTAACGAAATATTGAGAAACATGATTATATTCAAAACAATGATAACAAGTAGTCATCTTCAGGTCATAGACCTTTCCGACGCAATTGGTCCGGAATATTTTATAGATCTCATTCATCTGAATTCAGCGGGGAGGGACCTGCTGAAAACTCTTTTGAAGGATACCTTGACTTCCTCTAACTTCCCATTCCAATCCATGAATGATTGATATTTATTCGGGAAGACCACCTTTGAAATCAGGCGCTCATCACGATCGAAAGTCTGCATCACCCTTACTTTTGCTGAAATGGGATGCTGTGTCACATTGTTATTTGCTGGAACGCCATACTTTAAAATTCTCCTTGACAGGCGACAATCATTATGGTAGATTACTTCCACTCCTACACACCCATGAGAATTGGCCAAAACCAGGGGGGTAGAATGAAAAAGTCAGATCCTTACGCCAGAATATTTCCTTTTGCCGCATTAGCCGTCATTTTACTCTCTGCAGGATTGACAACCCCTGCGACAGCAGACCACATCTACATCATTAAAGCCTGGAACTACGGAACACTGCAACTGGCTATAAATGCTTGCGAATCGTCTGGCGGCGGCATAGTAATCGCAGACCGGAAGCCCTATTCAGAAAGCATCGTCATTAGCTCTTCTAATATAGTCCTCCAAGGGCAAGGAAAGTCCACGGAAATTAACGGCAATGGGATTGACCCCTCAATTACAGTCTCGGGGACACAGGTGAAGATATGTGATCTGAAAGTATCTTCTTCAGGAACCGGGGTCGACGCGATTAATTGCACGGCCGCAGACTGCGAATTTGAAAATCTAAACATCTCAGATTCGGATAACTGTGGATTCTATATAGGCGGTGTTGAAAAATCCGGTACGGTAATTACTAATTGTATTGTGGAGAATACCAAGAGTCATGCGCTAAAGGCAGAGCAATCGGAAATGAGAGTATCCGGCTGTTTCTTCGGAACACCAGTCCCAGGGACACCAGGCGCCGCCATAGAGACAGTTTTGTCAAGAGGTAATCATAATATTTTCACCGGCAACGTCCTCCAAGAAGGTTCCACGTATAATACGAGAACAGCTGCATCTCTACGGTTGGATTCTGCTTGCGTCGAGAATGTTGTTGTAAGTAATGTGCTCCACAATGGCCTCTGCACATTTAACCTGGAAGACCATATAGTTGCACATAATACAGGAACAGTATTCAGTGGTAGCGGACCAGTTACAAAGACTTATAGAGTGAAAGGCATTTACGACGACACATTTGCCATGGGGTTTTGGCAGCCCACTCAGCAGTGTCGAAATTGCGTTCATTGGTTTAATAAAGTCGATCGTTATGGTGATCTGTGGGCTGGCTATGCGGTTTCTGAATACCATCCCTTCTGGAGATGGGAACTTGACATTCCAGTAGAAGCGATCATAGAGGATGCTTACATAAAGGTGAAATCCTCTGTTGACTTTGATAATGATGCCGTGATGGTTCGACTGGAAGCGTTAGCTCCTGACGGCATATGGAATGTTGTGGGATTCTCACCTTATGTAGATGATCAGGCCTTGCTAAATATCAGTCCGCGATCGGAGGATGTAGTTTATTGGGAGCTACCATCTCAAATCTTTAAGGATGAGATAGTTCAATCTCCACCTATTGCAGCTCTAGTCCGGGCAAGGATCTATGATACTGAATATAATCCAGAAGATCCCGAGTCTCGATATTTTGGGTTACGTGCCGTATATCCCTCTACCATTCCTCAATATAGACAATTTTATGGGGTGGAGAGCAGCTACAATAATGCGAATGCCGCTGATCTTGTGATTACATACTCTTTACCCGTATGTGAGTAGCAGATGAAGTCGAACTAGGCTCACACGATAAAAAACCTCTGTCTTCTTAAGTTTAAAAGTAGGGAACTTTTCTCATCATAAATAATTTGTTGCAAGAAGAGATGCAAGAACATTTATGCTGTAACCTATGTGAGAAATAGAGGGGTCTTGTGAGCGTACAGGTTGAGCTTGAATTGCGTTCTGCTTGAGGCTTAAGTGTTATAATACAGGCTGAAAGCTCTCATCTTATCAGCTCGAAATGAGCCTTTAAAACCCTGCTCCACATTTCCTGGGCTGGCCCACACGCATGAGTGGCGTCACGATAATTCATTTCATCCGACAAATCAGGATCATCAATCATATCTATATATTTTACGCATTGATATTGAAGAGCTTCCTCCAGAAACGGTTGTTTCCGCTGTTGATACTCAAAATGAAAGAGTGACGCCTCCTGATGCCATCGCGGCAGCGGCATGTCAATAAGCACAAGCTCGCCTCCGCCAGATTCAATCAGGTCGCAAATTGCCAGCAATTCGTTAAACTCGCTTGCAGCATGCCCACCGTAGAATGATTCGTAATACTGCAGGAGCCCTATGGTCTTTTCTTCAGAATTCGCTCCACATTCCGTGCCTTCGGGCAGAAAGCTGTCAGCACCGACATTCATGAAAGCCTCTCTTGTTCGTTCCAACAACTCTCTGCACAGGACAAGAGGACGAAGCAATCGAACGAACAGGTCCATATTTTCAGCGGGAACAACGCTTTGAATGCTTTCGCCATTCCATTTGTAAAGGCCTATTTTTACCAGCGACTCATTAACCACGGGCGACCGTTCCCAGGAAAACGACCCATACCACATTCCGACAAAGAAAAGAGATTTATCGAGAACATGACGCGGCAAAAGCAACTGAAGTAATTCCACAATTTGCCGAATATCGGACATGTTTGCTCCGGGAATCGAAAGATTGGCCACTTCGTATTCAGGAAACAGAGGCTGCAAATGTTCCGGCCTGAATCCGACCATGCAGTTTGATGACCCCAGGATGATCAGCTTTGGTTTTTCATTGCGCTGCAATCTGCAGACGTCAAAGGTAAGAAAGGGAAATGCGTCTCTCCATTCATCACCAATATCAACGTACCTCTTCCTCAGCGAGATAACCTCCGTCAGAAGAGCAAGAATGAAGTACAGCAGGAGCACACAAACAAATAACCGCACCGTTTGTCGCAGGATGGCTCTCATCAGAAACCACCGTAAATCAATTTCGGCATCGAGATTTGTGACGAGATCAAGAATAAAATCACGATAACCACGCGAGCGGCGAGATGTATTTGCTGAAATGAACGGCTCTGATCCAGTTCTCCCAGATGGTCACGAAAACGAGCCAAAAAGATGCGTACCGCCATATAACCTACATGAATGAAGCCGATTACCAAAATAAATAGACCCAGGCTCTCGAGAATGCCAATCCAGCCAAGGCGCCCAAGGACGTAGGTGAAAGTATCCCATTTCATCCAGAGAGCGGTGAGAGCGATTGCAAAATATGTAAGCGTAAGGCTCTTCGAAAATATTCTGTACAAAAACTTCCCCCGAAGCTTCTTGAATCGCGCCTTCCCCAGCAGCGCCCGCATTTCGATCTCATAGAATTTATTGATGGCCATCCCCAGACCAAGAAACAGGCCATAAATCATGAACATGAAAGTAGTCCCATGCCACATTCCCATGAGGAAGAACGTGACAAAGTACGCGAACACACCGAAGTATGGGACCAGACCCATTCGCATCCAACGACGAGTTAAAGCTTTCACAATCGGATTGAACAGGTACAGCTTGAACCACTCCGAAAGTGTGATATGCCAGCGGCTCCAGAAATCCAGAAAATTCTCTGAATCCAGCGGTGAGTCGAAGTTCTCCGGCAATTTGAATCCGAACAGGAATCCGATTCCGACAACGATATCCATGTAACCGGAGAAATTATAAAATAACTGCAAAAAATAGCTCAGGCCTGCGCCGGCATAAGTCGCCCAAAGATAGGATGCCTCTCCGGAATGAATCTTCATCCATTCAAATAACCACTCGAAGGCCGTCGAAATAAGCGCCAATTTCATGACGCCATTCGTAATGCGCGAGAATGCAAGATATGCTGTCCGATCTGTGATATTTATGGACGCAAGCTGTTTCTCCTGTTCGCGATAATCCTGGAAACGCTGGATGGGGCCGGAAACAAACGTCAGGAAATTGCAGCAGTAATTGAACATCTCCAATGCAGAAATGCGCTCCACCAGCGCTCCTTGATGCGTATCCACAAAGATCTGGACCACCCGAAAAAATATGAACGACAGCCCCACTACGACATATGGATTCTCCCAGAACTGGAGAAAATCGAAGAGTGAATATCTCTTCAGATAAACGAATGCCAGCAAAAGCAGAAATATGCCTGCAACAAAATTCATCCTGCTTTTCTGCGAGTGCGCGACCAAAATGAAAAGATAGCCGAGCATTAAAAATGCAGCCAGCGGAAACAGATCAAGAGGGCTGTTTGCAAAACTCGCTATGAACGTCACGTTCAGGACCAGCAGGACGAGCCTCCGCCAGGTGAGGGAGCGAAAGCTGTGAAAGAGCAGCAGACCAACTGCTACAAGAGCCAGGAAACGAAAGGAAATGAGATTCATATGTCTTTTTCCCGGACTGACGAGCATGACAATCCGGCCTGATTTGCCTATCGATTCTGGAGCAGGCTGATCATGGCGCCGACGTTCTCCAGCTTGCCGATTTCGGCGGCGTTCAGCCTGACATCAAATTCCTTCTCGACGGCGACCACCAGCGTGATATGCATGAGCGAATCCCACTCATCAATATCTTCGGCCGTCATCTCATCAAAGATCTCTATCGCGTCATCATCAAAGACTTCCTGAAACACGACATTCAGCCGCTCCCGTATCGCTTTCCTTTTCTCTCCATCCGATACTGTCAAGCTTATCCCTCCTTCCCTAACTCTCCGATCGGCGAATGTGGGTCTGGAACGGCAGATTCCCTTGCTCCAATACATATTCCCAATGCGTTGCGCCGTTCTCCTCCTGTAAAACCTTCCTGAATTGCAGCCTCCCAAATAATCCTTGAACAAGCTGATTCTTGCTGCTGGGAACATAGCAACCGAGCACGCGGCTGCAACCTCCATTCCGGGCCAGAGACAGAATCTCGTTGCAGATGAATTCCTCCATCCCCCTCGACAACACCCGGCAACTCATCACCCACGTGTTGATCAAGAGATCCGCCTGCTCCCGCTTCAAGACGACAACCGAGATCAAACCGTTATCGCCAAATTTGTCCTTCAGCTTGAAATAGCGAACCATATAATCCGGATCGGCGGCAAATCCTTCAATCTGGCTCTCCGTGTAGCGCGTGCCGGTCAGGTGAAACTGATTGCTCTTGTTAATTAGTTGCGACATCCTCTTCACATGAAACGCGTCAGGCGACCCAACCGTGGCTTCCATATCCAGGCTCGCCAGAAAGCTCGTGAGGTCCGTAAATTTCTCCTGATGCTCTTGACGGGCGGCGTTCTCCCGATACATCTGCCCGCGCTTCCTGTCTTCACTCGAAAATGAGACGGTTTCGAAAAGGCTCAGCCGGTCAAGCGTTCGGATGTAATCCGCGGGATCCTCCGGCATCTCCGGAACCGTCACCATCGGCAAGAGCGACCGAACCAGCTCTCGCTCGGCAGGGTTATCATCAATGAACACCAGGGAGTCGAGTCCGATATTGAGGGTCTTTGCAATGGTGCAGATGTTATCCGCCTTGTTATTCCAATTGGCGATAAAAACGGAAATGTCCTGCAGCTTCAGCCGCATGTCCGGGTGCTTCAGAAACGGCTCTTTTGCAGTTCCATCCTCATTCTTGCTGCAGACTGCCAACAAAACTCCCCGATCCGCCAGTCCCTTGAGATATTCCTGAAATGCTACGAATGCTTCGCCGTCCGCGGAAACCCCCAGCCGGATGCCCGCAAGCCCGTCGTCTCCTACTACGCCTCCCCAGAGCGTGTTGTCCAAATCCAGTACAATGCACTTCTTCGCCGCGCCTTTTAGAGCGCCGATCAGCCGCGCCGCATGAAATGCGACCAGTCCCGCCGCATCCAACGAAAAGGCATGCTTCGAGTGGAACCAGTACCGATGGTCGAACCACCGATATTTCCCGAACGCGGAAGAAATGTACTCGAAATCCAATATGGTGATCCCCGCCCGCAATCGGGAGGCAAGCTCAAGATTGAACCGGCGCAGCAAATTCAATCGGCTCCAGTCGACCGCGCATTCGAGATTCCCAAAAATCCTTTCGCAGGGCAGGTCTGCATTATTCTGAATAATATAGGCGGAACAGCGGGAATTGATTGTCTGCCATAGCTCCGAACACTCTTGCACGGCGGACTGAACGGCTTGCGAAATGATCTCGGGAGAATGGCCGGCGGCCGAGGACAAGGAAATCCGAACATCCTTCTCTGTGCAGAAAATCCAGACGAGCTCGGGGTTAAACGCGTACAGATCGCTTCCCGCATCCAGGATCGTCTGGCGCATCGTGTCATACGGCGACAGGTACAACTCCAGCCGAAAACCTTCCATCGCGAGCCAGAAAGCAAGCACATCGGAGAAATGTTCAAGCGTGCTCCCGCCAACCAGAGCGAGCCGAATCGGCCGCAGACCCAGATTCCCTCGAATCGTTTGATATACCTTCGCATACCGTGACTGAAGAGAAAAATCATCGTAAGGATCGGCGATCCCCCGCAGTCGCTGGAAAGCCTCCTGGTGCTTGCCCTCTTTGCTTGCCGACTTGGCCGCCTTTATCTCTTCACGCTTCTGCTCCGCCTTCATGGCGCCTCCTGACCGGCTACAAGCTCCTTGAGCCTGCCAAAGGCCGGATGACTGCTGTCATATGATCCGTTCAGTTGCTCCCTCAAGATAACGTTGATCTCTCGCTGGATGAGTTGCGCTTGATCCAGAGAGAAGCCGGCATCCAGCAGCACAACCAGGTTCCACAGGCTGGTGTCAGGATCGATAAAACATGAATTCTTGATTTCCTGAAAAAGCCCGATCTTCGCCTCGTATGCCTGCACTGAGTTCATCGTTTCATGCGACCACTTATTACCCGAGCCGGTTAGCTTGTACCTTTCCCGGTCTGAATGAATCGGCGTGTGCTCCATGTAGTAGAATTCCTTCAGCGTGTAATAGTCTATTCCCGAGGATTCAATGAAGTCCTGGTTCTCCCTGAGAGTCCGCTCATTTTCTCCTGGAAATCCGATAACAAAAGCCGCAACTGTGCGGATACCATATTTTCGCAGAGACCGAATCCCGCGCTCATAATCTTCTCTGGTAGCCCGCTTGTTCATGTTCCGCAGAACTTGATCGCTCGCCGACTCGATCCCAAGGTAAACAGCGCGACAGCCTGATTCGCGCATGAGCTGAGCAATCTCGTCATCTATGAATTGGACCCTCAGAAAGGAAAACCAGTCGAACTCATATTTGGAGAATAAGCGGCATAGTTCCTTGAATCGCACGCGCGGCACGTTGAAAGTGTCATCAACAAAGACGATCTGCCGAATCCCGGGGACCTTCAGAACGCTCTGTATCTGCCGCTCCAGAATTCCCGCATCCATCAGGTGGAATCCGTGCGCTACCTTCGGATACGAACAAAATGCGCAGGAAAAAGGACAGCCGGAAGACGTACGAAGCTGAACGGTCCTGTTGACAAACGGAAGATCGAGCTGATCCCACAGCGCCGGCATCTCATTCAGTACTGCCGGATGCCATTGGCTCTTGGTTGTTTGGAAAATTGCATCCCCTGAATTCCTTCGCTCAAGGTATGCCATATTCGATATATCTTGTAGTCCTCCATTGCCCCTTTTCATCAATAGATCCCGTAAATCCGTTTCCGAATTAAACCCATGCAGTATATAGTCAATGCCGAATCTGCGCATCGGCTTCTCAAAACGCTCCACTGGCGCATTCTGCACCACTGCATTGGCAAAAGCTCCACCAACCACAATTTCCATTTCGGGATCAACCTTGCGCAAGTGCCCGATAATCCGCTTGAGCTCTGAAAAACTCAAATGAAATGTTGATGAAATGCCCACAAGAGGAGGCGTCTTGCAGGCAGTATAAACTTCATGGAAACGGTCAAATTCAGCATCGAAGTTATTGATGATGCACGTTTGAAAGCCGTGCGCCAGAAGGTAGTTGGCAATGTGCATGCCGCTGAGCGAGGGAAGATTCCAAACACTCAACAGGCGCCTGCGCATCTCGTAAGAGGCATCTTGAAACGAAACCCCGTCCCGAAGCATGTTGAGCAGATCGATCGGTGAGCGAAACGCATCTCGATAATATATCATCCGCGGAAAAACCAGTTCGCGGTACATGTCGATTCTATCCAAAGGCAGTTCGGAATATTGACTGTAATTCACAACCTCCGACTGCGAAATCAGGATAAAATCAACATCCGATTTCATTCCCCGATACTCCTTGTGAAGCCAACCTGCGCCTTTCCCCGCACATGGACCTGTCCAGTCGACGCATCAGTTATCTGTACCTTCAGCACCATCACCTGCGTTGCCGCCGACAGCATATCCACTTGCGCTGTGACGTGCGCCGTATCTCCCTCGTAGAACGGCTTCAAAAACTTCAGGTCCAGCGCCTGCAGCAGCGCATTTTGTCCGGGACAATGAACGCCCACCATTCGCGAGATGTAAGCGCCGAGTAACCCGCCGTGTGCGACTCTCCCGCGGAACCCCCTCTGCTTTGCGAAAGCGGCATCCATGTGCAACGGACTCACATCGCCGGACACCCGGGCATACGTGTCGATGTCCTCCGCCCGAATTGCAACATCAAAGGCAAATTCTTGCCCTTCGCTCAAATCCGAGAAACGGAATGAAGCAATCCCCGCCACGATGCCACCCCATGCAATAAACTGAATTCTTTCAGAAACTTGCCGCTTTAAATAAGAAGGCGCGCTTCTTACTTGGTAACAATTATATTTTCAGCTCAGATACTTGTCAATCAAATCCATTTAGAAAATCCATGTAAAATCATTAATGCATTTATGTTATAATCATTGGCGTGACAGGGGTCCCCTTCTTCGTGCGATAACCTTGTATGAATAATAATCCAAAATCCAAAGCTTGTCCCGGACACCGATCCGGGATCCAAAATCCAAAACCGAATGTCCTTCTCCTCTTCCTTCTTCCTCTCATCCTGATTGCCGCCATCCTCGCCGCTCCCTTCGAACTCTCGTTCCCCGTCCCGTGGCATCATTCGGACGAGGGATTCATCCTTTACAAGTCGTACCTGCTTTCGCTCGGGAAAACGCCGTATCTCGATTTCGATCCGTTCTGGCCGCCCGGCGTTTACTTCGTCAACGGACTCCTCTTCACACTCTTCGGACCCGACCTGCTCGCAGTCAAGTACGGCCTCGCTTTCGTCACCGTTCTCAGCAGCCTGCTGCTCTTTTTCATCGCCATAAAGATCATGCCCAATCATCTCGCCGCGTTGTGCGCGCTCCTCTTCCTCTTCTGGGGACCGCCGATCCTGAATATCCCCTACAGCTCGTGGTACGCCGTTCCGTTCGGGCTCGCCGGCCTCTGCGTTCTCATCCGAGCCGTCGAGAACGACAGATTATTGCCTGTTCTGCTCGCCGGAATTGCCGCGGGCGCAGCCTTCACCTTCAAACAAAGCATCGGCGTATTCGTTCTCGCATCCTACGGCCTGATCGGCCTGTTCTGGAGAAGAGGAAACCATGCGGACTGCCTCGTCGCCCGGTCGGCCGAATTCCTTCTTGTCCTCGTGCTCGCCGCCGCACTCCCACTTGCCTACGTCTCGCGGCACACCGTCAGCAACATCGCCTTTCTGCATCTGCCGGCCCTCCTGCTCGCCGGTCTGCTCCTGTGGCTGCTCAACCGCCCCTACTACCGAACCGAAGCCCGCTCCTCATTCAGAAACCTCGTACTCTATCAACTTGTCTTGTCCGGCGGATTCATTGCTCTCATAGCGGCATGGTTCTGCTATCTCGCGCCAAAGGTGGGCTGGCTCGACCTTTTCCGAAACGTCCTTCTCATCGGACAAAGCTGGCGCCTCAACGAGATGGTCGTCGCCTTCCCGACATTTTCTCCGATTTCGTTTCTGTTCCCGGCCTTTCTTGCCGCGCTCGCAGCTATCGGCCACATCATGATCCGTAATCGCGCAAATCGAGGAGTTGTCATCATCTGCTCTTCAGCGGCCGCCGCTCTTCTGATTCTGTTCGCCAATTGGATAGTCGAGGGAGCCGCTTTCAGGTATTTCCTCTCGAAGCGATGGGACCTGAACATTTACCTGTATTTCCCGGCGGCGATCACCGCCGTTTTCACAATCTTCCTGATCCGGAACGTCAAGAAAAATGCCGCCTCAAAGGAGGTCCTGTTCTCGCTGTGCCTGTTCGTTTACGCCGTTCTCCTCTTCCAGCAAACGTTTCCTTATGCGGACCTGAATCATTTCACCTTCGGATTCGCCCCATGGATTCCGCTCGCATTCTTCCTTGTCCATCGGCTCATCGCATCCGCAAGAATCGAATCCCGCCTTTTATCGATTCGCGTCGCGGCGATAGCCGTCCTCGCGGTTCCCCTTTTTCTCCTGTTCGCAGGACGGGCCGTAAATCAGGCGCGGCTGCTGCTGGCATTCAAGCGCGTTCCCGCGGGTTGGTCGCTCGAGTCGAGACCGATCTCACGGATGGATGTCGAGGGCGGACAAATCTTTTTCGACACCGGCTATGCGCAGATGTTCAAGGAACTCATCGAATACGTGCGGGCCAACACCGCGCCGACCGATACCGTCGCTTCGCTGCCCTCGCTCGTGATCGTCAACGTGCTCACTCAGAGGATGGCGCCGACAAAGTTCGTGTATCTGTGGCCGGGTTATTTTTCAGAGGAAGAGATACGAATGACAGCGGACCAAATCAGAACAAACCTGCCGAAGCTCGTTATTATCTCGCGAATGCCGAGCCTTTCAAACGACATTCTCTCATATGAGGGTTATTCATCGGAATATCCCGAAATCGCCGGCGCCGTTGCGGAACTGTATGAACCGGTTGCGACGATCGGATACTTTACCGTGATGCGGCCGCGACGCCTTCCCGGGGAGATTCTTTCAGCCGCCGTCGAAAACTGATTCTGCTCCGCGCCCTGCCGCAAACCGCCCACGCAATGAGAGCCGCAATTCCTGCCGTCGAGACCCCCGCGCCAATCATGAAGCTCTTCGGCCTGTATCGGAACACAACCTCATGCTCCCCCGCTTCCAGGGGAATCCCCCTGAACAGAAAGTTGGCCCGGAAGATGTCCACCCGTCTGCCGTCCACGGTCGCTTCCCAACCTGGATAATACTGGTCGGTCAAAACCAGATAGCCCGCGCCGTCGGCATACGCCGTTATGCGTACCTCCTCCGGCTCCATCGAGACGATGACGGCCTTTGACCCGGCGGAAGCCATAGCTCCTCCACTTGTCGCAGCCACCGCCCCTCTTAAAACGGCAACTTCCTCGGAAGGTGAGAATTCGTCAGACGCCAGTACCTCAAGCAGATGCTCTTCGGAATCGGCCTCCCGGATTCCCCCAACGATATACGCGCGCGGCATCGCCCTCTCATTCAAAAACACCAGATTCTCCTCGTCCGCATACACAACATTGCCGCCTGCAATGGAAAGTACGTTCTCCTTGACAGCCTGTGAGCCATCCTCCGCATACGAGCGGCTGACCCAGATGTAGCGCGCGCTCATGTAATCCAAAAACTCAGGATGCACCGGCTTCTCGTCCAGATTGAACCATCCCCAAAAAAATTCCCTGCTCCGCTGGTCCTGTCTTCCAAAAATGTAATTGCAGTAGCGGTTGTATAAGGTCGGATTCATATTCTCATAATCCGTCACCATCGAAATTTTCTTTAGTTGGCCGGCTTTTATGTTATACGAGAAATCGAGAAAATCCGCCGCGACAAACACCCTGCAATTGTCAATATCCATAAGCGTCTTCAGCTTCTCTATCACGCGATCATGTCTCCCGAACAACTCCGGATTTTTCTCGGGCAGATAAAAATAATTATGATTCGCGGCGAAAAGATCGATCAGAATCAAAAGAAGACTCGTCGCGCCGACTGCATATCGCCTCAGCCGATCGTTTATCGGAAGAACGAGAAAGATTAGAATAGCGACAGAAAATGCCAACAGATAGAGCGGCCATCGAGATGCCGCAAACAGAACGTTACGCAAAGACTCCCCGCCCGTCTCTTCCGCCGGCCAGACTGCAAGAAGAACTGCAAAGAAAACAACCGTTGCAGTGGCGCCCAGTATGGCTCGTCTCGCCCGAACGGCGTCCAGCGACCGCACCCTCGCCAGCAGTACATCCAATCCGATGCCGCATAATATCGCCGCCGAAAAAGCGTACAGGAACAGAAATCGGAATGGCGCCCGGAACATCTTCATCAAGGGAAGACTCAAGGAAAGCGCGTGCAGCGGTGTCTGCGGCCCCATCGACAACAGCACTGCACAGCCGGCAAGCCCGTAGAAGAAAAGGACAAAAAAGCGCAACTTCCTGTTCCCCAGGGCAAGGAGCGCAAACAAAAGAGGAAACACGCCCACGTAAAGAAAAAACGGAAGGATCCCGCCTCGGGAATTGACCAGATCATAGACGATTCGATACGGACCATATATGGCCGTATTCCTGATGGTTACCATTTCCTCGGACATCTGATCGAATGAGCGCGTCGACTGCAGCCCCAACTCCATGACCGGAAGTATCTGCACCGCTGCCAAAACAAAAAATAGACACGCACTGACCGCCAAAAGAATCAGCCCCCGTCTGATATATCGGGTTTCAGATGCGCCCGCAAACAGCGAGCGAATGACAATGGCGATAACAAATGCAAGGAGCGCGTACACGCAGTAAACCAGCGCCTGTATCCACCCCGCCAGCAGCGGCAGCAAAACGGCCGCCGTAAGCGCGAGCGCCCATTTAACCCTGCCGGTCTCAAAAACCTTTAAGACGAACAGGAGCATCAGTGGGAAATAGACGCTGTTTGCCAGAAAAGCCGGGCCAAAAATGTTTGAAACGGTGCTGCTGCAAAATATGAACGTAACTGCCGCCGCAACTGAACCGATCCACGACACCTTCAGGTGCCGCATCAGCAGAATAAGAAACAGCCCCCCCAGAACCATGTGCAGCATCACATAGAATGAATAGGCTTGCGCGGGTGAAATGAATGCGAACAGAAGAACAGGAGGATAAAAAACGGCGCCCTGCAGAACACCGAGATAGGTCACTCCACACAATTGGTACGGATTCCATAAAGGAAGATCGAGATTGCGAAGGCACTCAGCCGTATACGCATAAAAAGGGACATAAAGATTGTAAGCGTCCAGATTCGTATGATGCGCAGGAATAATGGCGGGCTTTATGACATTAAAATGCCAATACACACCAACTGCAACCGCCAGAAGGAAAATGCTGAAGAAGTATGGAATAGCCTTTTTCAAGTGGAAATTCACGCGGTAAAATTTGGCAGCACGGCTGAAAACCCCAAAGATACTGCAAAAACTAAGATTACCACACACTTTACCAGCTTGTCAAAGCTGACAGGCCTTCCCACCCCAAATCCGCAAATATCACACCGCGACTGCTTTCTCATCCTGTTTCATCCCAGCCCTAAAATATGGGGACAGACACCATATTTATATTTGTAACCATCATAATGACATTATGTTAGGACTTATCTGCGTATTTCTTCAATGAATTGAATAGTTATTCTCACTAAAAATGCAGGGGCCCGTCCCGTAGTCAGTTTGTAAGACTGAGGGCGCGGCGGGGCAATTTCACTCATGATAAATGGCATTCACATATTAAGTTGGGCCTGATACTTCATAACACATTGCATTCACACTTGTTATATATATTAATATGGTGTCTGTCCCTATATTTCTCTTTCTTGGTTGGTTGCCCCGCAAGGCAACTTCATAAACCACGACAGTTTTCAAGCAAGATATCCCATTCCTCTTTTTGCACAAGAAATCTTACATCACCACCAATAGCATCCAACTTGAATATTTCCTGCGAACCTGCTATATTCCTTTCCTAATGAAACATTTCGAAGATCCCTCCTGAAATTCCTATGCGCGACACATTGACTTCAGAAGAGCGGCTTCAGACCGTGATACGGCTCGGCGCGCCCGACCGCGTACCGGTCGCGCCGATGATCTATTATTTCGCCGCGTTCTATGCCGGCATCACTGTCCACGAGCTCTGGTCCGATCCCCAAAAATACGCGTCTGCCATCGACAAATGTTTCTCCGAACTCGGCCCCTGGGACATCTATTACCCTATCAATCCGGTGAATCCGAACGCGTACGTCTTTGTGCTGCCGATGAAAATCAAGTATCCCGGCATCGACCTGCCGCCCGACAATATCTGCCAGGTGATCGAGGAGGAAATCATGGGACCGGATGAATACCTGCGCATCATCCGAAGCCTGCTGCCCTCTCGATTGAAGTATCTCAATTTCATGCTGACTCTCGCCGGCAGGGTCCAGAGAACCCCCGCAACCGGCATCGCCGCCAGAATCCGAATCCTCTTGAAGCTGCTCGAGCAGAAAAATTACTGGCGCGACGAGTTCCGGAAATGGCAGGATCGAGGCGTCGCCATCCAGCACGGCCTGTGCGCGGAGGCGCCGTTCGACACCTTCTCGATGTCGCGCGGCGTCATCGAGTTCTCATACGATCTGATGGAGCGACCCGAACAGTTGCGGGACGCCGCCATGGCGCTCGCCGAAGGCTACGTCCAGCTTACTCATTACTTCACCCACAGAACCGGCATTCGCCGCACACTCGTATTCTGCCATCGAACCTCGAACGATTTCATGTCGCCCCGTCATTTCAAAGAATACGCCCTGCCGCCCCTGAAGAAGATCGTCGAAGACCTGATTGCGCGCGGCATCACGCCGATCCTTCATTGCGACGGGAACTGGGATAAGAACCTCGACCATCTGCATGAGTTCCCGCGGGCAAAGGTAGTCCTTCAATTCGACGGCCGAACCGATATCCTGCGCGCCAAGGAAGTCATTGGCGGCCACTGCTGCATCTTCGGAGACGTGCCCGCAACCATGCTCGCCTTCGGCGGCAAGGAGGAGGTAAGCGATTACTGCAGAAAACTGATAATACACGCCGGCAAGAACGGCGGCTTCATCCTTGGCGCGGGTTGCGAGATTCCGCCCAACGCCAACCCCGAAAACGTCAAAGCCATGATCGAATCAGTGAAAAAATATGGTTACTACAGCTAAGGCACAGCACCTTCTCGACGGTCATGGTGCACACACTCCTTTCCTGTCCCCGCAATGCTATTCTCCGGAACTGACACATCGTTCGGAGCGGTGGAAATCCATCCCGAAAAGGCCATTCCTCTAAAAACTGCCTCACAAATTCACGAGAACAAGAATTCGATCTCACTTGATCCAAATCCAGAGTCCAAACAACCTTGAACCTTGAACTTGGAACCTTGAACTAAAATATATGAGTACTATCCTCCTTCTGACAATCTCCAACATCTTCATGACGTTCGCGTGGTACGGCCACCTCAAATACAAAAACCTGCCGCTCTGGCAGGTTATCGTCGCAAGCTGGCTGATCGCTTTCCTCGAGTACTGTTTTCAGGTGCCCGCCAACCGCATCGGACACGCGTATTTCTCTGCGGCCCAACTCAAAACTATCCAGGAGGTTATCACCCTCAGCGTCTTCTGCGTCTTCTCCGTCTGGTACCTGAAGGAGGGACTGCGGTGGAATTACATCGTCGGCTTCGTCCTCATTCTCGGCGCAGTCTTCTTCATCTTCAAGAAGTGGTGAGGGGCCAACGGGGTCTTACATCATTACATTTTGCCACCGCGCCGTCCTGTCCCGGCAGGTCTGACCGTTCCGACAACGGGCCCCGCAGCCGATCCGCACTCCAAAGCCTCTCCCGGACGCGGCGCAAAAATTTACGACCCTTTCCCCGCCATCTCCCTCAACTGCGCCACGCTTACCGCCCCCGGGCGCTGCCTCTTCTCCGCCATCTCATTTACGACCCGCACCAGCAGCTTATTGAGCGGCGTCGGGATCCCGTGCTTTTTGCCGAGGCGAACGATCTCGCCGTTAAAATACTCGATCTCCGTGCGCCCGCGCATCAAGTACAGGTCCTGCCACGTGCTCGGTCGCAGCATCTCCTCCTCGTTCGTTGGAATCTCGAAACCGCGCGTGCCCGGCCGGCGCAAATGCTCCAGCATCTTGTCGGGAGGCTGATGCCCCGCCAGCGGCACAATCTCAATCCCTTCGGCCTCGACCACCCGCAGAGCTTCCTCCAGTATGTCCGCCATCACAAAGCGTGAATCCTCGTACTTGATCCCTTCGAGCACCGACAGGTTCGTCGCGGCAAATAACGCATTATTCAGATTCCGGAAAAGCTTCGACCACTTGACCGCCATGACGTCCGGATATTGAGTCACGCTGAATCCGGCCTTCGTTAATACTGCGTCCAACTTCTCGACTGTATCATCCAGCCCCTTTGGATACACTCCAATCCCGAGGCTGTTGTCGGCCGTATGAACCACCGAGCCCGGCGCCAGGTATTTCGCGCCGAAGAACACGATGCCGCCATACACCCTGCTGAACCTGCCGTCAGCGATCTCCTCATTCCTCACGCCGTTCTGGAAACAGACCGCCGGCAAGCGCCGGGCCGCCTCACCGAGCGCGTCGATTGCGGCGCGGGTATCGAATGTCTTCATCGTGAGAAAGACCACGTCGTCATCCCGAAAAACAACTTGGGAGACATCCGCGACTGCCGTGACTCGCAGCAGATACTCCCCCTGCACCCCCGAAATCTTTAATCCATTGCGGCCAATCGCATCGGCGTGCGCCTTCGAACAAACCAGGACTGTTTCGCAGCCGCTATTATGAAGATAGCCCCCGATAATGCTGCCGATCGCGCCCGCACCATAGACAACAATGCGCATTTCTTGCTCCATTTCTTCCGGTTAACTTTCGATCCAGCCCCCCACACATAACCCGACATTTCGGGGCCATTCTACGACATTTCGGCCCGAGAAATCCAGGACCAGCTTCGGGAACAGGAAATCCTCCATCGGCGCTTGATGTCGAGAGGGCAGGTCCAAGCGGGTATCCGGCAGCGGATAGGGATGAAAAACGGATTTTCCGCCCAATCCCTCTTACCGCAGGATAAAGAGGACGGCAAAATAGTGCGAGACGCTTCCGCAAAGGACGAACATGTGCCAGATGCCGTGATTGAACGGAAGTTTTCGATACAAATAAAACAAGACGCCGGCCGTGTATGACAGCCCGCCGACCACGAGCAGCGCCACAGTCGGCGGTGGTGCGGCGCTGATGATTTCTTTTATAGCCACAACGCCGAGCCACCCCATGAAAAGATAGACAAGGGCCGATAACTTTCGGAACTTGAAACCGCTGACGCTTTTAATACAGATCCCAGCAACGGCCATCGTCCAGATGATACCGAACAGGCTCCACCCCCAAGCGCCTCTCAGAGTCACGAGCATGAACGGCGTGTATGTGCCCGCAATGAGAAGAAAAATCGCGGAGTGGTCCAATTTCTTGAAGAAAGTTTTTATGGAGGGCCGGGAAAAACCATGATAGAGCGTGGAGGCTCCGTAAAGGCAAATAAGCGAACCGCCGAATATGGAGAAGCTGATAACATGCCACCTGTCACCATGCAATGCGGCAAACACCACCAGGACAGCGAGCCCTGCGACACTCAAAAGCGCGCCGATCCCATGCGTAACGCTGTTGAAAATTTCCTCGCCCGCGCTGTATTGCTGCAGATTATTCAGGTTCTTGGCCATGCGGCATCTGTTTCCTTAAGAGAATTGCGTCCTTCCCGGCACCAACAGTCATACCAATCCATCAATCAATCCATTATAGTCGCGCCCACCCCTGCATTGCAATCACACCTTAACGCGCGGAGGCCCATCGCGAAAAAAACCAGCAATTCAAGGGTCCCATTGCAGGGGCGCCGAACTCGGTCAAAATGTCCTCCAGAACCGTCCATCACTTATCCACTGCCACAACAGCTTGGGACGCCCCAGACCGCCGCTACCCGCAGAATTCATGCGACCTGAAGAAAAACAGAGAATCTTCGCCGCCTTCGAACAAATTAAAGAGAAACGACAACGAGGCTGCTCACGAACGGTTCATGCCCCTTTTTTCCGGCGCCTGTCCCTCCCGCCTCCTCGAACAAATCGAATGTCAGCACGAGCTCTTCGGGACTTTTGATGCCGCCCGCTATCTGATATAATTTTATCGGAAGCGATAATTCCGTTATTCTTCCTGGATCCAACCAATGAAAGACAAATTCTTGACGGGCAAAATACCCTGGAAAAAGATTGCGCAGAAAGTGAGCGCCAAATTGCCGCCGGAGGTCCTGCTCGGGCCGGCCGAGGGAGAGGATGCCGCTCTCATTCAGGTCGGCGGCGAAATTT
Organism: Candidatus Abyssobacteria bacterium SURF_5; assembly: GCA_003598085.1. Taxonomy (NCBI): domain Bacteria; kingdom Pseudomonadati; phylum Candidatus Hydrogenedentota; class Candidatus Abyssobacteria; species Candidatus Abyssobacteria bacterium SURF_5. Next base: position 62,434 of record QZKU01000128.1, on the reverse strand, counting down.
GGGCGGTTGCTTCCGACCCCATTACGTTCACTTCAAAAGACGCGGGCAAGCTGTCGGTTTTCGTGAACGCCAATGACGTGGCCGTCCGCGGAGCGACCCCCCTCTATTTCACCGCCATCATCCTTATTTCGCCCGAGCACGCGGAGGAGGACTCCATCTATGAACTCCTGGATGAAATCCGGACGACGTGCGAAACGATGGGAATCGTCTTGATCGGCGGACACACCGAGGTGACCGCCGGTCTGCCACAAACCATCATCGCGGGAACTATGCTCGGAAAAGTCGCCGGACGACCGATCACGACCGGCGGACTCCGGCATGGCGATCTGATCGGCATGACCAAATGGGCCGGTCTCGAGGGAACGACCATCCTTCTCACAGATTTCGAGGATCGCCTGCGCGACATTCATGGACCTGAGTTTGTCAATGAGTTTCGTTCCGCCGCCGGAGAAAACTGGCTCAGTATCCTCCCCGAAGCAGCAACAGCCGCCAAGTCCCCCTCTGTCACCTCGCTCCACGATATAACCGAAGGCGGCATCGGAGAGGCACTGCATGAGATGGAAGCGGCATCCGGCCTTCTCCTGAAAGTTGACCCCGAGAGCATCCCTATACTTCCTGCAACGAAAATGGTGTGCGCCGATTTCGGGATGAATCCGTTCGGACTCATCGGATCGGGAAGCCTCCTCATCGGATGTTCGCCCGAGGGAAAAGAAGAACTCGAGCGGGCGCTCGCCGAAAAAAACGTCCCCTTCACCTGGATCGGAAGAGCGCTGAACGCAGAACCCGGCGCGAAAGAACCCGGCGTAAAGGAACCCGGTGTGAAGGAACCCGCCACGAAAGAATCCGGTGTGAAGGAACCCGGCGTGAAAGAAGCTGGCGCGAAAAAGCCCGCCATGAAAGAACCCGGCGATTTCCTCCTTTGGAAAAGGGGGATTAAGGGGGATTTTAAAGATTTACCTGCGGCTGTGCCCCGCTTCGAGCGGGATGAAATCCTGAAGGCAAGACTGCTGGAAGGGCTCGAGGCCGTCGTGTTCGACATGGACGGCACCGTGATCCACTCCACCTACGACTGGGCCGCCATGCGCACGCAGTTCAATGTCGGCGCCGGCTCCATCATCGAACATCTCAACAACCTTCAGGAGCCCGAAAGAGAATCCAGGCTGGCGGAGCTGCGCGAGATCGAGCGCTCGGCCAGCATTATCGCGCATGTAAAAGAGGGCGCAGCAGACTTGCTCGCCCTCCTCAAGAGAAAAGGCATAAAAACCGCTCTTGTCACCAACAACTCGGATGAGAACGCTCATTACCTCATCGAGAAGTTCGGACTCGCCTTCGATGTCGTCATCACGCGGGACTCGGGCCTTTACAAGCCATCGGGTGCACCCGTCGCCGAGGCCGTCAGGCGCATGAACGCGCGCCTCGAAAAGACGTTGTGTGTGGGCGATTCGCTCTACGATATCCTCGCCTGCCGCGATGCGGGCTGCGGATGGGTCTGCATCCTCTACGACGACAAAAAGGTATACTCATCCACTGCCGATCTGAGTTTCCCGGATATCCATGCCCTCATCAGGTACTTCACTTTGGCACTCTGACCTATTACACCGCCCTCCTAAAGAGACTGATCTTATTTACAGCATCCTCTCTTGTTGCATTCGTGGGCTAGGGGCCTGTCCCTACCACTTCCCTCTATTTACCGCCTCCTGTATGTCATGCACAACGCAGTCCCGCCATTCCGCTCCACCGTTATGCCGTCGGCATGACATTCAAAATCGGCGTTATGGAAGCATGAAGAGACTTTGCACGACCCGACACCGGCAAGTTGCTCCGTTGATGTATGGGTGTCCGATTTGAAAAATGTCCCGCATTTCGGATTGTCGGATTCACCCACCGTGATCGCCAGAGCATGACAGGCTTTATCCCGATTGTAGCCGCATTCGCTCACCTTACATTGCTTCACCTGCGGAATTTCACAAACGACTCTCATCGCATATCCCTCCTTGACATAAACGTAACAGTTTTTATTAATAGCTAATTTAGCATGAACCGAAAACGATGGCTAGTAGCGGAATGCCTCAGAGGCGGCCTGACTTGCTGCGCGAGCTGCCCTCCAACTGCGTTCATTCGCCTAAAACGGCGACTTCAAAGAGGAGGACTGAGGGAATTTCTCTGCGTGGGGATCTATCAGACTATGCAATGGTTGTAGCAATTCGGGATTTACCGCGGCGACATGTACCTTACACGAAGCGCCGATTGTTATGTTCGCTGCAGAAACCGCTCGATTTCCTGTATGACCTTCTCCGTCGACTCGACAAACGGGCTGTGCCCCGCATCCGGAAACGAGACCAGCTCGCTGCGCCGCAGTTTTGAGGCCAGGCGGCGAGCAGCCTCAATTGGGGCAAGCACGTCGCGCTGCCCCGCAAGTATAAGAACAGGAACATCAATCGCGGAAAGATCCTGCGGCAATTCGACATCTTTCAGCATCTCCAACTGCCGCTTTATTTGCTCCATCTCGGAATGCGACGGCGCCAACATCCGGCCCACTTCCTTGATCATGCCGTAGCTTTTGTCGAAGAACGGCGGCGAAAATGAAAACAACATCAGCGCCTGAATAAATTCCTCCGGCGAAACCCGCTCGGCTAGCAGCCGCAGCGTTTGCACCAGCCAATCGCCGTACCGCGTGCGAACTGGAGCCGGAGTGACCAGAACAAGTCTGCCGGCGCGCCTGCCGAAGTCCAGCGCGAACCGCAGCGCTACGAGCGACCCGAGCGAGGCGCCGAGCACATCGGCCTTCTCAGCGCCGGAGGCATCAAGCACCGCGGCGACATCCGAAGCCATTAACTCAAGGGAAAGCGGACGACTGTCCGCAGCCGACCGGCCGAGTCCCCTCGGATCGTATACAATCACGCGCCGCCGCTCCGCCAGCATCTTCGGGAACGGCCCCCAGATGCGCGAATGCGCCCCCAGCCCGGGAACCATCACCAGCGGCTCGCCTTGCCCGAATTCTTCATAGTACAGTTCGGCCCCGTCCCCACTCGCTGCGGCCATACCCCAAAACCCTCTCCTCATCAACCTTCAAACCGACGCTGTCCCGCTCCTTTAAACTCTACTTTTTTCGTCAGTGTTCGTCCGTGCCGTCTTTATCGTTCGTGTCCGTCCGTGTTAGTCAGTGTCCGTCCCTGCCGCCCTGCCGTCCACCTCGTCCCTGCCGTCCACCTCGTCCATGTCGTCCACATCGTCCATGTCGTCCACATCGTCCATCAAAAGCTTCTCCGCCGCCAATTGCATGAAATTATACGAGAATTCCGGAAGGAAGGAAAGCGTGTGGCGGTTTTGCCGAGGCGGAGGGTGGGACGCCGGGATAGAAACGAAACGGCGGTCAAGCGGAAATACCTGAGAGAGGGCAATATGAAAAATGCCTGCCGCCTGACCGCCTTAACTGATTTGACTAATTCTCCAGCAGCTTCCTCACGGTACCCAACAGTTCGTCCCGCTCGATGGGCTTCATGATGAAACCTTCGGGCGGCGGGACGTGCTTTTGTTTTCCAAGAAACCGTTTGAAGTCTTCTCCGGTTCCGCCATCCTGCGTGCTCGATACTCCTGTTACAACCACAATCGGAATACCTTTCAGATTATCGTCGGCCCGTATCTCCCGGTAAAATCGAATCCCGGATTTCTCAGGCATCGAAATGTCCAGCGTAATCAGGTCGGGCCGCTCCGATCTCGCCTTCATCAGACCTTCGTTTCCGTCCATTGCCGAAACAACAACATAATCGTTGTCCTCGAACAAGCTCACGAGATAGGTAACCACATCGGGCTCATCGTCGAGCACCAGGATTTTCTTCTTCTTGTTTGCGTCCGCCATCTTCATCGTCCTTTCCGCTATTCGACGCGCTCTTATGGAACATTCGGAAGCGCCGGGGTAATCAATGCCATTCCCATTCGATAAAACCCGGGTTGACGTCCGACATCGCGTTCACGATAAGCTCAACCAACCCGCCGTACAGGATACCGCATTTCTCCCAGGCGTCATACGCAAACAACAGGTCGCGCAACTGCCCTTTGCAATTGCTGCACGGCGCGCACAGATACTTGTGCGTCTCCGGACTCAAATCATCGCTGAAAGCGTTGAGTACTTGCTGCAGCTTCCTGCGGCCCGAGATGTGGTTGCGCCATGTCTGGAAATTGTACCCGCTCATGATGGCGAATCCGCTGCCGCCGCCGCAGCAGTAATTGTTCACGCCGCAGGGCGTCATCTCGCGGAACTTCGGACAAATATATTTCAGGATGCGTCTTTGCGGCTGGACGATCCCCATCAGGCGCACCATGTTGCACGGATCGTGCAGGGTTACGGGAAAATCGTTCCGCGACGGGTCGAGCTTCAACTTGCCGCTGAAAACGATGTCCTCGAGAAACGTCATCGCGCTCTCGCGCGGGATGTTCAGGTCGCCCGTCAGCACGCGGTCGGCGATCACCATCAGCGACTTCGTCGAGTGCCCGCATTCGCCAACAACGATTTTCTTCACTCCCAGCTTCTTCGCGGCCTGCGCGTGTTTGATGGCGACGCGCGCAAGCTGGAAATCGTCATACCATAACCCGTAGTTGATTCCGTCATACGCCGGAATATCGCTCGAGAGAGTCCAACTGACACCCGCCGCCTCGAGGATGACAGCGAACGCGCCCGGATTCTCGGGCCACGCCATGATCTCGCCGGCATTGTGAATCAGGAGCACATCGGCGCCGACCTTGTCCCACGGCGTCTCGATCTTCATGCCGGTCTTCTCGGTCATGTCCTCGTCGATGAACTCCATGTTATCCTTGACCACCAGCGGGTTCATGCCGGTCGACGAGCCGACGCGAAGCTGCAGCATCGATCCCTTCTCGTGCAACTCGCGCGCCGCAATGCCGAGTTCCTGGCTGAACAGCTTGCGAAGCTCGTGAGTGATCAGAGCGTTGTCGACGCCGATCGGACACGTCTGCGCGCATCTTCGACAGATGTTGCACCGGTACGATAGCTCGGCCAACCTCGAGACCGTGGTCCAGTTCAAATCGATGGGGCCGTGTTTCCAGCGCCCAAAAAATTTTCCGCCCGGCTTGAGGTACTTATTATAGATGCGCCGCAACACTTCCGAGCGATAGGAAGGCCGGTACACTTCGTTTCTTCCGCTGGCCTCGAAAATATGGCACGCATCGGAGCACGTCTGGCACTTCGCGCAATGCTCCATCGTCAGCGTCAGCAATTGGAGGAACGGCCAGTTATTTTCTTTCGTGAACAGCTTCTCGAGCCCGGAGAGGAACTTCTTCACCAGTTCCTCTTCTTCCTGCTTGCTTTTCGGCTTCGGGATCGCGACGGCGATCGTGTCGTCGAGCGAGGCCTCGACGCTGTCGCTGTTCTTGAGCGGATCCCACGGCGGCAGATTCTCCGGATTATCGTAGGGAGGCGGCAAAGGCATAAAATCCTTTGGGTCGGTGTGAGTCAGCTTCCCGTTCGCCTTCCCGATATCTTCCACCTTTATCTTTTTCGTTTTCTTCATTTCTTCTTGGCCTCCTCTCGGACTTCCTTATCGACTTCTTCGGTGCAAATGTCGGCCCAATTCTTCTTGCCGTCCGCTTTCAAGTGAGGCGCAGACCAGCTCACCCGGTAACCCAGCGCCTGAGTGATCTCTTTCTCGATGCGCGAGCCTTTGAAATTCGGCTCGTCATCCCAGCGGATTTTGTGATAGAAGAAATACTTCGTGAAGAAGTGAGACATGTGCGTGAGCGGGACATACGCGACCAGAATCGAAAACAGAAGGAATTCCGCCGCCACCGCTCCGCTGCCGATCGGCGTCGTCAGATTGAACGTTATGAGGCTGCGTATATATCCGCGCGCAAGCGAGAAAGTCTGGTCGGCCAGTATATACGTCAGGAACCCGACAGCAAGAGCCAGAATGAAGAGCGATAGATTGAAGATGTGCGCCGGCGACGTGTAGCCGTCAACCTCCTCGTCCGTCAGTCGCCGGTGCAACAAGGCCACGGCTCCAATGATCGAAAGAATAAAACCGAAAGCGCCTGCAAGGATCGTAAGGTAATGGATGAGCGCGCCCACTCCCCCCTCGGAAGATACGGCCACGCCCGCAACCTCGGCGATCGCACCGATCAGAAGCAGGCCGGCCCATCCGATCAGCAGGTACAGCCCAAAATGAAATGGAAACGAGCGGAACCACAGCGGGCGGTTGTGCTCCCACAGCGCTTTCATGAAGAGCATTTCCGGGAGCATTCCCTTCAGCTCGCCCACCAGTGAAAATTCGCGCGGCTTCGTCCACCAATCGAGCTCTTCGAAATATGAACCGCCGTAATGCGCCCGCTTTCCCTCATGCGCGACCGGATACAGGTCCCACCTGAGGTGGAGCGGCATGCTTTGAATCCGATGGTACCGGACAGCCACGGCGATTACAAACACGGCGAATGCTGCATAACTGAAAACATGGAGTGCTGCGGTGAGAATCATGCGTGTCTCTCCTTCTGGGTGGCGCCTCTCCCTGCATCGACACATATGGGTGATCGGAGACCGAAAAGCGCACACTGCAGGCACAGAAACCTTTCCTTGTACTCCGGGTATGCGTCAGAGCGGGAATTCATCTAATCTTCCTCTACAGCTACGGCCGGATCCTTATCAACCCGCGGGGTGCTTATACGGGAACTGCTTGACCGCCCGGCCAAACCATGACACTCTTGCCGCTGATTCCTGAACCGACATCCCCTAATGTCACCATCCTCAGCAAGAGCGGGTGTCACAGTTCTCGCACAAAGGATAGCACAAATATTCCACAAATGCAACATTTTGTTGAGATTGAACCCTAACAAGACAGAACCAAGCACAGGCTGTACCATTCATGCCACTCGGGATATCGAGACAAATGGTTTAAAAGTGTGACATCACGTTGCCAATGATATACTTCGACACGAATTGCCTTTCCGGTCCGCGGGCTTTGGTGGCGCAGGCTTACAGCCCCTGGATTCTTCTTCTCCGTAAAGATTCCGCTGCAGAATCCCCTTTGGTAGGGCCGAATTCATTCGGCCAGTCTTGAATGTGCGAATAAATTCGCACCTACCATAGCGCGGTTGAACCCGAGAGTGGGGGTTTTGCGGCAGAATCCGTAAAGACGCCCCACGATCCCCATCCAAAACATCGCTTCGGTTTCTTGGTCCGTGTCGTCCCTGTCGCCCCTGTCGCCCGTGCATGCCTGTGCTCGTCCGTGTCGAACGCCCACTCACGGCGGGAGCCGCCCACAGTTACGAAGCACGCGCCTGTTGAATTAATCGAAATCTGAAACCGGGATGGAAAAATCTGAAAGGATTTTAATCTTGTAGCAGCTCGTCAAGGCTTCGCTTTTGCGCCTCGTCGAGCTCCTGAAATGGAAAGCGGCACCCGAAAACATGACCGCGCCGCGACAACAGATGCTTGAGCGCCGAAATGCCGCCATATCCCTTGATTGCGCTCCGGATACGCGAGATCCCGGCCTGCGCCTCTTCGGTGGGTGAATTCCAGAGCTTAACGAAGAGCTCTGGATAAATATTTGCGAGGGCCGAAATGAATCCGTTCGCTCCCAGTTCCTTCGCCCTCAACACAAAATGATCGCCGCCTGCGACAATATCGAGGACATCACCAAATCGGGCGACCATCTCCCGTACCCTGTCTTCATTTGCCGAACTGTCTTTGATTCCCGCAACCGAGCCGCTATCCGCCATCTTCTCGAGCGCCGACAAACTGATCTCGTTGTTCGTGTATTTCGGGATATTGTAGCAGTAAACGGGAATCTCGCTGTTGCGGCGAACGAATTCATAAAAATCGATAATCTCCTTTTCAGTGAATTCATAGTACAGCGGAGGCGGCAGAAAAATGCCGTCGGCCCCCTTGGCGGAGACATGACGGCAGAGCGCAGCCATTGTATCCGCGTCGGCGTCCCAGGTACAGCACCAGATGTCGACCCTCTCGCCAAACCCATCAATCAGCGCGGAGAAAAGCTCCCTCTTCTCCTGCGGCTTCAAATACAAAAACTCGCCTGTCGTTCCCGCCGGACATAGCCCGGTGATGCCCGCCTTGATCAAAAATTCGGCGTGCGAACACATCGCGTCCAGATCCACTCGATTTTTGGTGAACGCCGTCAAGTTGGCGACATACACTCCCCTATCGTGTCGCATTCGCTCCTCCCGCGAATCATCAGCCGCATCACATTATATCATACGTCAATCCTAAGCCCTTGCGGGCTCTTGACATTTATCGACACTGTTTATAAGATGAGAAGATGGACTCAGAAATTTTCGAAAGGTGACATATCGGTGACCGGATTGAAGATACAATATTCGATACCCCCGCAAGTTCTGCCGATTTTCGAAGCGTTCGAGCGCGAAGGCGTCGAGGTGTACCTCGTCGGCGGAACCGTCCGGGAAATCCTGCGCGGACTGACCCAGGAACTGAATGATTTCGATTTCGCCACCCCGACCTCCGCCGACGACACCTCGCGTATCCTCCGAAAGGCCGGCATCAGGCCGATCCCCATCGGAATCCAGTTTGGAACCATCGGCGCGCACCTGGGCGAACTACGAATAGATATAACCTCGTTCCGCAAGGGCGAGGAATATCAGCCCCATTCGCGCCATCCGCAGGTCGACTTCGGCGGCAGCATCGAGGAGGACCTGCGGCGGCGAGACTTCTGTATGAACGCCATCGCCATGACCAAATCGGGAGACCTGATCGACCCGTTTGACGGCGTGAAGGACATCCTGAACAAGCATATCTCGGTTCCGCAGGATCCGGAGAGAACGTTCAGCGATGACCCGCTTCGGCTTCTGCGTGCCGCTCGCTTCGTCTCGCAGCTCGGGTTCTCCGTCGTCCCGTCCGTGAAGAAAACCGCTCACAGGATGTCGTTCCTCATTACCACCGTTTCGCGCGAGCGGTGGAAAATGGAGATGGATAAACTGCTGATGGGCGAGGACGTCCATCGCGGCCTCGAATATATGCTCGAGACCGAGCTCCTGAATTTCATGATGCCCGAGCTCACCGTGCTTCGCGGGTTCAATCAAACGGATCGTTACCACCACAAGGACGTGTGGGAACACACCAAGCGCGCGCTTAAGAGTTCCGTAAAACAGATCGACGTCCGCTGGGCTCTGCTCTTCCACGACATCGGCAAACCCTACACCAAATCCGTGCAGGACGGCCAGGTCCACTTTTATCACCATGAACTTGTCGGCGAAATGCTCGCCCGCAGCCTCATGTTCCGGTTCAGGTTCTCAAGTGAGCAGCGCAAGAAGGTCTCGATGCTCATCTTCAACCACATGCGGCCAAATATGTACGATGACGACTGGAACGATTCCGCTATCCGCCGACTCGCCCGCGACATGCAGGGACACGTGTTCGACCTCATCAACCTCTCGCGCGCCGATATAACCTCCCAGCGGCCCGAAACCGTCCGGCGCGGCCTCGAGCGGCTCGATAAACTCGAGCACCGCGTCAAAAAGGTGCTGGAGGAAGAGGAAAAACAGCCGCTCCTGCCCAAAGGCATGGGCACCGCTATCATGGAGCACTTCGGCATCCAGGAAGGACCGGAAGTGGGTATGCACATGAAGAAGCTGCTGAAGGCTGTCGACGAGGGCGAGCTCGAGCCGGGCCGCGATTACGCGTATTACCTCGAATTCCTCTCCAAGGCGGGAAACACCTGATTGAACGTTCGGCATCCTTTGCAAGGGCCTATAACACATGAAGATAGGAATTCTCGGAGGCACCTTCGATCCCATACATATCGGGCATCTGGTCATCGCGCAGGAAGCTCTCTGGCAGTGTGAGCTCGACCGCGTCCTCTTCATGGTCACCGCTCAGCCCCCGCATAAAAAAGCCCCCAGAGCCCGCGCCGAGGATCGGTACAACATGGTCGAGTTGGCGTTGCAGGGAATAACCGAATTCCAGCCATCGCGGCTCGAAATTGAGCGTGGCGGCAACTCTTACACGGTGCAGACGCTGCATGAGTTGCACCGACTCTATCCCGCCGCTTCGCATTACTGGATCGTCGGAGGCGACTCGATCCTGGAGTTTCAGACATGGGAGGACCCGGAAGACGTTATCCGTCTGGCAAACCTTATTGTGGCGCCCCGGCCGGGTTTCGACCTCTCGAAGGTCGATCCCGCCCTAAGAAATAAAATAATTGTCCTGGATGCCCCGCAGGTGGATGTCTCTTCCACTCAAATTCGCAGGCGAATCACTGAAAAACAGCCGGTACGATTTTTGCTCCCTAAAATCGTGGAAGAGTACATCTACGGGCACCGGCTCTATCTCGAATAGAATGAGGAAGCATGAGCAAACAGGCATTTGAAACCAAGGAGTACGCAAAGAGGGCACAGGAATACGCCGAGGAGAAACTCGGCGGCACGCTGCTCGAGCACGTCTTGGGATGCGCCGATACCGCCGAAAAGCTGGCGCGCAAATTCGGCTGCGACGAAGATAAGGCCGCTGCCGCCTGCTATCTTCATGACGTGGCGAAACCAATGCCCCACGACAGCCGCGTTGCCCGTGCCCGCGAGCTCGGCATGACGCCGGCCAAGATCCAATCGTATTTGCCGCCGGTATTACATGGGCCGGTCGCCGCCCTTATCGCCAATAAGGAACTCGGCATTGACGATCCCGAAATCCTTGAGGCCGTCGAATTCCACAGCACCGGACGCGCCGGCATGGGAAAACTCGGCAAGGTAATTTTTGTCGCCGATTTCATAGAGTTCACCCGCGTTTTCCCCGGAGCGGCCGAACTGCGAAGCCACGGGGCGCTCACACTCGATGAACTGGCGATGGCCATCCTTCGGCGCAAGCTCGAGCACCTGCTGCGGGAGAACAGGCCGATCGACAGGCACGCCATCGAATTTTGGAACGACCTCACCAAAAAAACCCAATAACAAGGTTCTCCCCCTCCCCGTATTTCTTAACCTTCTTCTCTCCTCCGTCGTACCCGTCCGTGTCCGTCTCTTCGTCAGTGTTGGCCATGCTGTCTGTGCCTGTCCGTGTCCGTCCGTGTCCGTCTGTGTTCGTCCTTGTTCGCCGTGCCCGTCCGTGTTCCTCCATTCCGTCCATTCGGGTCGTCTCGTCCACGTCGGTTCCTTCACCAAAATAGTTAGGGCTCGCGCACAGGCGAGCCCTCAGCAAAAGTTGACCCACTAACCCGTCAGTTACTTCTTCCCGAAGAACTTCTCAAAACACTTCTCGCAACAGAACAAAACCGTCCGCCGAAGCTGTCCATTTCGAATAAGAACCGTTTTCATGTTCTCGAAATCATCAAGATCGGCGCATTGGCAGTAAGGTATGAACACCCCGCGTATCCTCCTTTTCGTCATGATCGTGAACCTTATGAGCAAGTTAAGTGCCATCGCCGAATCAAGCAGCATAACTCAAGTGTTTCCCATTTCTTATGATCACACACCTTGAAATCGAGGCTACAAATTTGGACTCGCACCAAGTGACAATTTTTCCGACAAACCAGCAATTTTTGACTGCCTGCACCCACCCCTCAATGGAATTCATCGCATCGGAGACCTCAAGCCCAAAGTCTGGATTTCAGTATCCTCGTCCATCTTGTCCGCATCATCCACGTCGTTCGCCTGAGCGCGGCTATTCCCCGTCCAGAATGTAATCGGCGCGCCGCGGATGCCACGCATCAATCGCGAGGACAGGCTCCTCACCCACCTGCACCTCATGCTCCACATTCGGCGGGATGATAGCAATATCGCCTTCCTGCATTGATCTCTCTTCCCCGCCAACGATCATCTTCATCTTTCCCTTCACCAGATAACTGATCTGTTCGTGCGGGTGCTTGTGCAGCGGGATCCGGCTGTTGGGCTGGATATCGAAGAACGTCATCATTGAGTTGTCGAGGTACACGCTGCGCAAGACAATGCCCGGCAGCACCTCCTTACGCGGAAGCGAATTCTTGCTGTGGAAATACATGATGCTCTCCCTGGTTAGGTTTCTGGATCCGGCATGTTGTACATGTTCATTTCTGTGGATAATTATAAGCAGTAACAACCCACCCGTTCAAATCCTGGAGCAGGCATCTTGTCAGTTGCATGTCCGACTTCGTTCTTTCTGCCAACACGGAATCAAGAAAACATTATCATCTACTCCGATCCGAGAGCAAAATTATCCGGCTGGCATCCCCAAAAGCAGCGTGTCATACTTGCATCTGAATGAAAGAGCAAGATCAAAACAATCATTTGAGGCGTGATCAATGTGTCAAGACACAAAGGAGGGCGGGATATGAGGAAGGGACTCTTACTTGTGCCCGCGGTTATCTTGATTTGGGGAATTACGCTCGTCGTAGCGGCTCAGCAGCAGCCGGCGCCGACTGAGACCCAGCAGCAGGGCGTTCTTTCGGACACGGAAAAAGAGTTCATGAGCAAAGCGGCTGAAGGCAACCTGTTTGAGGTGAAGGCCGGAAAACTGGCGCAGGATTCGGCAACAAACAGCTCCGTCAAACAATTCGGCGAGAAAATGGTGAATGACCACTCGACAGCCAACCAGGAGCTGCAGGAACTTGCCCGGATGAAGGGCGTGCAGTTGCCTCAGCAGGTACAACGCGAGAAGCAGAACCTGTACGACCAGCTTGCCAACGCCGCCAGAGAAGACTTTGATAAGACGTACATGGACCTCATGGTGAGGGATCACCAGGAAGACGTCGCCAATTTCCAGAAGCAGCAGGCGCAAACCACTGACCCCGAGCTCAAGGCCTGGATAACAAAGACACTGCCGGTGTTGAGGGACCACCTCCAGCAGGCGCAACTGATAAACCAGGAACTGAATGCAGGCCAACCGGAATAATTATCGATTGTGGTGACTCGTTCGGTTTCGTGTCCACGCGGATAGTTCTCACCCAACCACTAAACACCCGGTTGCAGCAGCTCAAGCATGATTCCGTCCGGATCGCGCAGGTATACACAGAGGGTCCCGCCAAGATCATACGGCGTGCTGTTGAACTTTACGCCGTTCTCCTTCAGCTTCTGGTACAGTTCCATCAGATTGTCAACCCGAAAAGCGACATGAATTATGCCGCCGTCGCACTGCCGATAGTCCTTCGGAAACGCGCTCGAAGCCGGCTTGCTGTACTCAAAGAGCTCGACCTCCTGATTGTCCAAACATTTCAGATGAACAATTCGAACCTTCGCCTCCTTGAGCCCCACGATATCGTCGAGCACCGGCCCCTCCAACTCCATGTCGGCCGTCACAGTCAACCCGAGAAGGTCGCGATAAAAACGAAGCGACGTCTCCATATCGCGCACGCCGATTCCCGGATGATGAATTCCCTGAATCATGCCATCTCCTCCCGCGATTGCTTGTCTTAATTCACACGGCGGCGCGCCCCCGTGAGCGCGCCCGGCCCTCAGCTCACGTAAGTATATCAGAAGACCAGCCTCAGGCACCTGCCTCAGGCCCCCATGATTCAAAATCCATTCATTATCGTAAGTGCTTGGCCGGCAATCTTGCTTCTTGATCGCAATTTCAGTCCAATTAAAACCCAATTCTCCCAGAGCGATACCTGATCCCCCCGTCCCTTCGGCAGACTTGGAACAGAGAAAACTGCCGCCGGCTTGTCCCGCTCAATTAAGGAAAACCTCATCCCTCATTTCCAGCCCGTTCCGTCCACGTCGTGTCCTTCCATGTTCATCCATGCCTTTCCTCCCTCTCCAGTCGCGACCAGCGAAAAAGCTCGATGGGCATTCGGGTTACAAGTTCTCGACTTTAAACCTTGAACTTGGAACCTTGAACCCGCCATTGGGCCACCTGGCTGGTCAGCAACAGGCGACGGGTTCTCCGTCTATCTTCAGCGGAGCGAAATAACTTGAACCGTGCGACACAAGATTGTCTCTTTCTTCAATTCCGATCAGGGCCAAGAAGACGTTTTCTTGAGAGAACGATATGCAAAAGGACAAAAGTTTTTGCTTTTGTTAAAGAATTTTCATAGACAGCGCGGGAACGGTGGTGACATAAATAAGGTAACCACCTTAGATGCGCGGGAACATCCACATACGGTTTGGCCGAGATGCACAGGGGCCGCATTCAAAACTTAGGAGGGCCAGAAAATGTATCTCATTCGCTCCACAGTTCTTGTATTTTTGGCCGTATTTTCTGTTATCTGTTCACAGGCGCCCGCGAAGGAAGCGCTGGCTGCGCCAGCCGCGCCAAGCGACCTGCAGGCGCAACCCGACGTGAACGGCATCGTCCATCTGTCATGGACGGACAATTCGACAGATGAGGATGGCTTCTGCGTCTATCGAAACGGTACGCGCATAAAGGACCTGCCTGCGAACACCACCACACACGACGACAACAAATTCCTTTCTGCCGGAACGGAGTACTGCTACTTCATCACCGCATACAACAGCAGCGGCGAATCTCCGGCCTCAAACGAGGCCTGCATTCTTCGTGAGGTGATGGAGATCTATGTCGATGACGACGTCGCCTGCCCGGGCTCGGGAACGAGCGCCGAGCCCTACTGTCAAATCCAAACGGCCATCGACAACGCCTGGTACCAAGATGAGATCGTGGTGCGAGACGGAACGTATACCTCGGGAGGGACAGTGATCGATAAACCGCTCGTCATTCGGTCCGAGAATGGACCCGCAAACTGCGTGGTCGACGGTGCCGGATTCTCGTTCAACAGGTGGGACCTGACTTACTATGACGAAAGGCTGGATGGCTTTACGATCACCAACAGCGCCGGCACCGGAATTTTCTGCGGCAGAGATGGTGCAATCAGCATCTCCAACTGTATCATTACCGGCCACTCCGGCCTCGGAATTCGTGTTTTAAGTGAAGTCGCTTTCAATCTCGAAAATTGCGTCGTCGCTGGAAATCAGGATAGCGGCATAGAATTGGAACTGTGCGGCGCATGGATCGATAATTGTTCCATAACCGGAAACTCCAGTCCCTCCGGCGGCGGGGGGATAGCGACGTGGTTAGCCAGCCTGAATATTCGGAATTCGACGGTCGCAGATAACTCGGCCACCGGTATGGGCGGCGGCATTTTCTCTTATCATTCCGGTATTTCACTAAACGACTGCACGATAAGCGGCAACTTCTCCCATGATAACGGCGGGGGCCTCTATATCGAAGGCGGATTACCACCCGATCTGACCAATGTTGTGATCAGTGGAAATACAGCGCTCAGGCAGGCCGGCGCGTTGTCGATCCTGGAGGCGGGTGAGCTGATCATCACGCATAGCACCATTGCAGCAAATTCATCTGGCGCAGGCGGAACGCTTGCCCTGGAACAAACGCCGGCCACAATTACAAACTCCATTTTCTGGGACAACTCGTCCGGCATCAATCTGGTAAATAATTCCGCTCTTGCAGTTTATTGCAGCGACATCGAAAACGGGGCAGCCGGCATAAGCGTAGGGCCGGGATGTTCGCTGGATTGGGGCGGCGGCAATATCGCTGAGGAACCGCTTCTGTCGGAGGATCATCATCTTGCTTGTCTCTCCCCCTGCGTTGATGCGTGTAGTGAAGCAGGAGTTTACATTGACATGGACGGAGACAACCGACCGCAAGAGGAGGGATTCGATATGGGCGCGGACGAGTATATTCCCCTCGCCCTGACCGAAATTGATCTGCAATCTCCTGCCAATGGCGCCATCGCCACGTCGCCCCCGACGTTCTGTTGGTCGGCCACCGGCGGCTGCAACAATGGATTCTCCGTAGATGTCGCGTTGTCCCCTCTCGGCCCCATCTACTCGACGTACGAGCATCTGCATCAGATCATCCGGGAAAGCTGCTGGACAATGCCGCCCACGATCTGGAACATGATCCCTCCGGGTCGCCTGTATTGGCGCGTGCGGGGGGCGGACCTTGAAGACTCGCCGCCGGTCATTGTCACCAGCGAGGAAGTGCGGTCGCTGACAAAATAGAGGAGTCATCGCCGAAAGAGGAAATTTTGCCCGAAAAGGCATTTTGGTCTTCTCACAAACCTAGTAACGGAAAGAGAGCAATGATTATCAGTCGACTGATCGATACGCTGCCGCTCTTGTTGATTTATGCCGGCACGATAGCCATTGTGCTGTTCTCGATTGTCGCCGGCATCTGGTTTGGCCGTTTCTGGAGAAAACGCTTTGGAGAGGAGAGAGAGGAGGCGGTCGACACGGTGGTCGCCGCGGTCCTGGCTCTGCTCGCGTTCTTGTTAGCCTTCACAGTCGGGCTGACGGCAGCCCGGTTTGACAGCCGGAAACAGTTGTTGCTGGACGAGGTGAACGCGATCGGTACAACATTTCTTCGAACGGATTTCCTTCCCGAGCCGCACCGCGCGGAGGTTCGCAGGCTGCTGAAGAACTACGTCGATATCAGGGTTGACATGATAAGAAATCCCGCGACCGCCATGCAAGGAATCAAACGTTCGGAGGAACTGCAAGAGCGAATGTGGGCCTTCGCACAGGCGCTTTCGCTCGCGGATATCAAGAACCCCGATATCGCCGCGCTCTTCGTGGAGTCGCTCAACGAGATGATCGATCTGCAAACATCGCGCGTGGTAGTGGCACTGATGTACCGCCTTCCAGCGCCGATGTGGTCTGCGCTGCTGGGAATCACTATCCTGTCAATGATCTCGGTAGGGTATCTGTTCGGGAAGTCCGAAAAAGTCAATTGGGCGCTCATTCTTTTGCTCGCGCTTGCGTTTTCGTTGGTCGTCGCGCTGATAGCCGATCTCGACCGTTCCGGCGGCGGAAAACTGGGCGTGACCAGGATTAACCAGCAAGCGATGCTTGATCTTCAAGAGAGGCTCGAGGCGCGGATGTCGAAAGAGTGAAAGATCCCTTTTTGGATTTTTGATTGGGAGGAAGGAACAAAAGGAATATTGAAGCCGAGACGCCTGCGCTTCTGAGTCCTTCCAATCCTACCATTAGTCCTCCCCGTCGTCACGAGTTTAACCTCCATGACCAATTCGCAGGAAAGTGCAGGATGTATCACTCGGGGAGAGGCTTGTCAAACTCCTGTTTGTTGAGCGGAGAGATTCTTCCCCCGCGAAGCGCGGGGTCAGGATGACGAACAAGGAGGTTGGCACAGTAATTCGTGAAAAAGAAAAGGAGTGCACGGCGGGCGATCCCCACCGGGTCGCCCCCAGGACAAAGAAACAGCCAAGGTGCCTGTTGGCTTCAGGAACAGGCCTATTCTACGAATTCAAAAAGACGTGAATTCCGTAGACTCGCCCCCTGCTCTTATTTGCCGGACAGCATTTCGCGGGCGATGACCATGCGCTGGACCTGGTTGGTGCCCTCGTAGATTTGGAGCAGCTTGGCGTCGCGCATGAGCTTTTCGACCGGATACTCGCGCATGTAGCCGTAGCCGCCGAAAATCTGGACAGCGTCGGTAGTCACCTCCATCGCGATGTCGGATGCGTAGAGCTTGGCAATGGCGGCATGAAGCGTGTTGCGCTCGCCGTTATCGATCTGCCACGCCGACTTGTAGGTCATCAAGCGGGCAAGCTCGACTTTGACGGTCATGTCGGCGATCATGAACTGAATCGCCTGATTAGCGGAGATGGGCTTGCCGAACTGGACGCGCTGGTTGGCGTAGTTGATTGCGTATTCGAGCGCTGCGCGGGCGACGCCGACGGACGAGGCGGCAACTCCGGGACGCGCCTTGTCGAGCGTCATCATGGCGATCTTCATGCCATCGCCCTCTTTGCCGAGCAGGTTCTCTTTGGGGACTCTCACCTCTTCAAGAATAACCTCGGAAGTATTGGAGGCGCGCTGGCCCATCTTGTCTTCTTCTTTTCCCGCGGAAACGCCGGGCATATCCTTGGTGACGATGAACGCGCTCAGGCCGCGGTAGCCTTTGCTGCGGTCGGTCGAGGCGAAAATGGTAAACAGTTCGGCGACGCCGCCGTTGGTGATGAAGCATTTCGTTCCATTCAGCACGTATTCGTCGCCGACTCGTTTTGCGGTGGTCGCGACCGAGCCTGCATCGGAGCCGGCGTTGGGTTCCGTGAGTCCGAAGGCGCTGAATGTGAGCTTCTCGCACAGAGGCGAGAGGAACTGCTTTTTCTGCTGGTCGGTTGCCGCGATGAGGATCGGCGTGACTGCAAGAGAATTGGCCGAGCGCGACGTGTTGACGCCGACGCAGCCCCAGGACATTTCCTCGTTGATGATGCACGAGTCGAGGGTTGACAGCCCGCCCCCGCCGCAGAATTCGGGAATCGTCTCGTTCATGAGGCCGACATCGAACGCCTTCTGCAGAATCTCGTATGGGAACTCGCCGGTGCGGTCGTGGTGTTCGGCTTTGGGACGGATCTCCTGCTCGGAAAACTTATGCGCCGTTTCCTGGAGCATCTTTTGTTCGTCATTCAACGAAAAACTAAACATGAGGACTACCCTCCTTATCCCTTGAAAAAGCACCTATCTTTGCAGATATCCCATAATGATCTCGTCGGTCATCTTCTGGGCCCGGGAAAGATCGAAAGCGTTCTGATCGAATATCCACTGGATCATCAGGCCTTCGACCAGCCCGATCAGGGCCGATGCGATTCGCGCGGGATCACATTCAATAAAATATCCCTTGTCAACTCCCTCCGAGATGATCTTTTTGGCCAGATGCCGATAGCGCGCATACTGGTTGGCGGTTGCGTCCTGCAATTTCGGAATCTTGGTGGAATGCGCCCAAAAATCAAGAAGCACCACCTGGAACTTCTTGTTCTCCCTTACCTTTTCAAAAACGGCGGTAATGATTGCCCGGATTTTTTCGGGCGGCGTTTTCGCGCGCTGCACCTTCCTGCCGAGGTGGGTATCAAGATCCTTGATGAGCTTGTCGAAAACGGAAAGGAAAAGCTCTTCCTTATTATGGAAGTAATAATGGATCACGCCTTTGCTGACGCCGGCGGAGTCGGCGATATCCTGCATCGTGATATTGCTGTACCCTTTGAGGGCGATACAGAAGAAGGTTGCCTCAATGATTTCGGCTCTTCGCTTGGGGGCGATACCAACTTTAGGCGACATGGGAAGGGCTTTGCTTTTTAAATTGGCCAGCCAGTTAAAAGAGTGTATCAAAGGGTCGAACGCTTTGTCAAGCGATGAAGCCGAATGCTGCAAACTGCGGCGCCGCACCGGCATTGCATAGCGCCGGCGGACATTTTTTGCCAATATTTTTTAAAATCTCAACAGCAGCCGGAAAGATTTCGGAGGAGACCGATGCAGTGGTTGATACCGATTTTTGTGTGGGTATGCGCGGCTTCGAATGCGCCCGCGGAACAAGCCGCCGCGGCGACGAAGGTGTACGAGGCGGCGGGGGAAGAGAACTGCGAACGGGCGGAGAGGATCATTGAGAAAATTCCCGATGAAACCGAATATTTTTTTCATTTGGCCAGCACCAGCTATGTCGAGAACGATCTCCAGACATCCGCAAAACAAGTCCGTCAGGCCGCCGACTCGCTGAAAAAGCATCTCACCGTATGCGCGGACGAGCTTCGTCCGGCGATTCTGGCATCCATGCAAGGAATGGAAGCGCTGGCGGACAGCGTAGAAAAGGGGCGGGTCTCATCTCCGAGAGTATTGCACGAGGTGTTCGCCCGGGCCGAACTGGTGCTTGCGAAGCATCATGTCAAGAGAGCACAGCAGGCATGGGATGAGAAGAACCATGCGGATGCGGGCCAAGCCCTTGGAGCATCGACGACAAACATCGAGAACGCCGTTCTTCGGACAGCGTACAAGGATACCGGAACTATCTCGAAGGCCGTCGAACAGGGCAAGCTCCTCTCGGGAAAACTGCTCGACGGCGGCGACATCGAACCGATCGAGGTCACAAAAACATTCGCCGATATCGGCACGGCGATCGGAACCTTCGAGCAGTCATTTCAGGTTTCCGCCAAATAGGCATTCCCTGTCGGCCGGTTCCGCCGGCCGCTAGGAGCGAAAGCGCCATTCTGATTAGCCGGCGGCGGACCTTCCTGTTATGGTTACAAAATAGTTGTATGAGCCGGGCATTCGAGGCTTGTCCTGCTGCTTTTCAGTCAGACACGAGAGATATTTACGTTTGTTAACCGGCTTGATCCGGCGACACAAGAGAGCTACCGCTTAATCTCATGGACACGAATACGAGTCGGCGAAGCACGGGTACGGTGGTCTCCATTCGCGGAAGTGTTGTTGACGCTCGATTTGAAGACTCGCTTCCTCCAATCTACAACATGCTGCGGACGGGTGAACCGGCGGCGGTACTGATCGAGGTCATGACGCATCTCGATCAGCGGACCGTACGGGGGATTGCGTTGAATCCGACGCGAGGGCTGGCGCGCGGCTCGCCGATACATGACACGGGTCATCCCCTGAAGGTCCCAGTTGGGAAAAGTTTGCTGGGCCGGGTCTTTAACGTGTTCGGGGAATGCATTGACAAGAAGGGGCCGGTTAAGGCGTCGGAGTGGCGATCCATCCACCGGCAGCCGGTTCCGCTCGACCAGCAAGCGACGACGTCAGAGGTTTTTCAAACGGGCATAAAAGCGATAGACGTTCTTGCTCCACTGGAGCGGGGCGGTCGCGCCGGCCTGTTTGGCGGAGCGGGCGTCGGCAAGACGGTGCTCATCACGGAGATCATCCATAACGTGGTCGGGCGCTATAAAGGGGTGAGCCTGTTCTGCGGAATTGGGGAGCGGGTACGCGAGGGGGAGGAATTATATCGAGAGATCCAGCAGGCGGGCGTTCTCGACAACACGGTCTTGATATTCGGACAGATGAATGAGCCCCCGGGCGCCAGATTTCGAGTCGGCCACGCGGCCTTGACAATGGCCGAATATTTTCGGGATGACGAGAGGCAGGACGTGATGCTGCTGGTCGATAATATTTTCCGGTTTATTCAGGCGGGAATGGAGGTGTCGGGCCTGATGGGACAGATACCCTCGCGGCTCGGGTATCAACCGACGCTGGGAACGGACTTGGCCGGACTGGAAGAAAGGATAGCGAGCACTGAAACAGGCGCTATTACGTCGGTGCAGGCGGTATATGTGCCCGCGGATGATTTCACGGACCCGGCCGCGGTCCACACCTTCGGTCACTTGTCGGCTTCGATCGTGCTCTCACGTAAGAAGGCGAGCGAAGGATTGTATCCGGCGATCAATCCGTTGCGGTCAAGCTCGAAAATGCTGGCGCCGCACGTAGTAGGACAGCAGCATTATTCCATTGCGCAAGAAGTGCGGCAAACGCTTGCGAATTACGAGGAATTGAAGGACATCATCGCGATGTTGGGCATCGAAGAGCTTTCTCAGGACGACCGCCGCACGGTTTTTCGGGCACGCCGCCTCGAGCGTTTCCTCACGCAACCGTTCTTCGTTACGGAACAGTTCACCGGCAAAAGCGGGAAGATGGTAGACGTCGGAGACGCGTTGGAGGGATGCCGGCGCATACTGAACGACGAATTCTCAGAATATCCTGAAGGAGACCTCTACATGATCGGCGGAATCGAAGAGGCGGAAAAACGATGAGATTGAAAATCCTGCTTCCGACGTCGATCTTTCTGGATCGAGATGTATCAAAGGTAACAGCCGAAGCCGCGAACGGCTCGTTCACCCTTTTGCCCAGGCACATCGACTTTCTGGCAGCCCTTGTTCCGGGGCTCCTCTCATACAAGGACAATGAAGGGGAGGTCTTCCTTGCGGTCGATGAGGGAATCTTGGTGAAGCGGGGCGATGAGGTTCTCGTATCCACGCGCGGCGCGGTTCGCGGACCGAATCTGGGTCAGGTGAAACAAATGCTTGAAGAGAGTTTTGAATCGCTTGACGAAAGAGAAAAGAAGGCCCGATCGGCCGTCGCGCGAATTGAAGCGGGCATTATCAGGCGGTTCACCGAATTGAGACATTATGAATGAGAGACGCCGCGGTCAGGCGCGGACGCGGGAGAAAAAGGATTTTTTCGGCGAGGTCGAAAAGAAAGAGGCCCGAAAGCTAAAGTCGCGCCGGGAGAAGGAGCGCGGCATCTGGTTCGGCCTCGGCATGTTGGGACTGGTCGGCTGGTCGGTGATGATACCGACGCTGATCGGAACTGCAGTCGGCATCTGGATCGATACCCGCTGGCCCGGCCGCATTTCCTGGACACTGATATGTATGCTTATCGGAGTGATTCTCGGCTGTCTGAATGCATGGTTCTGGATAAAACGGGAGAGCAAACGTGATTGAAGCTCTGCCACGCTGTGGCAGTGGTTTGGTGGGCGCTGTTGCACAATTTTTGTGCGGTTCTTCTGCTTTTTCTCGAATACCGCAAACGGGATGACGAGGAATGGAATTTGCATATGCATGCCTTGCGCTGCCGGCGGGAATGCTGCTTGGCCTTTTCTATTTCGGGCTTCTCTGGATAACGGTTCGTTCGCTCGCATCCGCGCGTGCGCCGGCACTCCACCTGGCGGTCAGTTTTGTTATTCGCGGCTCCGTTTGCATGCTTGGGTTTTACCTGATCATGCAAGGCCATTGGGAGCGCCTGCTCATCGCGCTTCTGGGGTTTGTGTTGATGCGGAAGATACTCGTTCGCCGGCTCGCGCAGCGCAAGGCGGAGGAGAGATAAGAGAAGATACATGGACATAATGACCCTCGAAGATATCAGCCCGGATGCGGTAATCATTTGGCAATGGGGCTTTGTCAAAGTCAATGCCACGCTCGCGTTCACGTGGGGACTGATGGCGCTGCTGACTATCGGCTCCTGGCTGGTGACCCGGCGGCTTTCTCCGGAACCCGGGTTCTCGCGCTGGCAGAATCTGCTGGAGATCGTCGTTGAATTCATGCGGCAGCAGATCAGGGAAGTAAGCCAGCAGGATCCCGACCGGTATCTGCCATTCATCGGCACACTGTTCGTGTTCATTCTCGTCTCGAACATCCTCACTGTGGCGCCGCTCTATGTGCCGCCCACGGCCTCGCTGTCGACAACGGCCGCCTTCGCTATCTGCGTTTTTGTGGCGGTGCCTCTGTACGGCATCATGAATCAGGGCGTGCGGGGATACCTGAAACGATATGTCGAACCGACGGTATTCATGCTGCCGTTTCATGTCATGGGCGAATTTTCGAGAACGCTGGCGCTGGCGGTCCGGCTTTTCGGCAATATCATGAGCGGGAATAAGATCGCAGCGATCTTGCTCGCGGTTATTCCGTTGATTTTTCCCGTCTTCATGCATTTGCTCGGACTGCTTACCGGCGTGATCCAGGCGTACATTTTCGCAATCCTCGCGCTGGTATATATCGCATCCGGAACACGTGCGCATGGAGGGAAGGAACCGGAAACACGGCGGTAGCCGAGAAAGAAGGAGGGTGCTCATATGGATAATATGACGTGGGTGGCGATTGTATCGATATTTACGGCAGGCATCACCATCGGGATCGGGGCGATTGGGCCCGCCCTCGGCGAGGGGCGCGCGGTAGCCCAGGCGTTGAGCTCTATCGCTCAGCAGCCCGACGAGACCAACACCATCACGCGCAATCTTTACATCGGACTGGCAATGATCGAATCGACTGCAATTTATTGTCTTGTCATATCAATGATTATTCTGTTTGCGAATCCTTTCTGGAACTACGTCACGCAACAGTGAGGGCGGCGATGCTCATCGATTGGTTTACGGTCTTCGCTCAAATAGTCAATCTTCTGATACTGATCTGGCTGCTCAAGCGCTTCCTTTACAGCCGCATCATTCATGCGATGGATCAGCGCGAACGCACTATTGCGGGGCGCCTTGAAGACGCGAAAGAAAAGCGGACGCAAGCAGAAAAAGAAACTCGCGTCTATCACGAGCGCCGCAAGGAACTGGAGAGGGAGCGCTCGGCCTTGTTTGCACAGGCAAAAAGGAAGGCCGACGAGCAGAAGCAAAAGTGGCTGAGCAAGGCCCGCGCGGACGTGGAAGGCCTCCGCACGAGATGGTACAAGAAGGTGCTCCGCGAGAAGGAGATGTTTCTGTATGACCTGCGGCGAAGAGTGGGCGATGAGGTTTCCGCGGTTGCACGGCGCGCCTTGGCCGATCTGGCGAATGTCGATTTCGAGAAGCAAATGATTGACGTTTTTCTCCAGCGCATTGCAGATTTGGACAGAGAAAAGAAAGCGGCCGTTGCGGATGCCGTCCGGGAGACAAAGACGATCGTGATACAGAGCGCTTTTATGATTTCTGCAGAGGACCGCAAGCGAATAGCGCAGACAGTAAATCGGGAACTTGGGGAGGACATCGATGTGACTTACGAAACGCCCCCGGAAATGTTGGCAGGGATCAAGCTGAAGGCGCGCGGCCACAAGATCGCCTGGAGCGTGGACGAATATATGGAGTCGCTGGAGGAAAGGCTTTCCGAAACCATTGAAGCCAGAGCATCACAGGCGGGTTAAACAGATGGAATGGGGATGAGGCGTTATGGCGAATTCCCATGCGGAATACAAGGAACTGAAATCGGTATTGGATGAAGCGCTTATGGCGGTCGATCGGACGCTGGAAGGACAGAAAGCGGCGCTGACTCAAGAAGAGGTTGGCGAGGTCGTTTATCTTGCGAAAGGCATTGCCCGGGTTGAAGGTCTTCCGGGCGTAAAGTCCGAGGAAATAGTTCGGCTTGCCAGGGACCTGGAGGGAATGGTTTTCAATGCGGACCCCGAGGAACTCGGCATCATTCTCATGGGGGAAAGTGAAATAGTCAGCGCGGGAACCGAGGTTCGGCGTACGGGCCGGGTCATGGATGTGCCCGTGGGAGAGGCGCTAATCGGGCGCGTGCTTGATGCGATAGGACGTCCTCTGGACGGATTGGGAGCGATAGAGGCTTCAGAGCGGCTGCCGGTCGAACAAGATGCGCCGGCTTTGATGGATCGCCTCCCGGTGACGGTTCCGTTGCAAACCGGCCTGAAGGCGGTTGACGCGCTGATCCCGATTGGCCGAGGTCAAAGGGAATTGATCCTTGGGGACCGCCAGACGGGAAAAACGGCGATCGCACTCGATACCATCATAAATCAGAAGGATAAGGACGTCATCTGCGTTTACTGCGCAATCGGAAAACAGAATTCAGCCGTTGCGCGGGTGATTGAGGACTTGCGGGAGAGAGAGGCGCTGGGTTACTCGGTTGTGGTGTCAACCACGGGAAAAGACACGCCCGGATTGCAGTTCACCGCGCCGTATGCCGCCACCAGCATTGCGGAATTCTTTATGCGACAGGGGCGCGACGTGCTGGTGGTATATGATGATCTCACGCAGCATGCCCGCGCCTACCGCGAACTGTCTCTGCTGCTCAGGCGGCCGCCCGGGCGGGAAGCATTTCCGGGGGATATCTTTTACATTCATTCGCGCCTGCTCGAACGCTCGACGCATCTGAGCGAGCAACTGAAGGGAGGCTCGTTAACGGCCCTTCCCATTATCGAGACGGAAGCTCAGAATATCTCCGCATACATTCCGACGAACCTGATCTCGATAACGGACGGGCAAATCTATCTGTCGCCGGATCTGTTTCAGAAAGGGATACTGCCCGCAGTTGACGTCGGGAGATCGGTGTCCCGGGTCGGCGGCAAAACACAGTTACCGGCGTATCGCGCGGTAGCGGGGGATTTACGCTTGGCATACTCTCAGTTCGAGGAACTGGAGATGTTCGCCCGTTTCGGAACCCGGCTTGATGAGGAAACGAGGAAGAAGCTCGACCGCGGCCGGCGCGTGCGTGAAATCCTGAAGCAGCCGCAGTATAAGCCGATTTCGGTTCCCGAACAAATAGCGGTTTTAGTAGCCGTTAATGAAGGGTTATTCGATCGATTTCCTCTCGAGAGACTGGGACAGGCGGAAACAGCGATCCGACAGAGGGTGGTCGAGCGACTGCTCGACGTAAACGAGCGTATTCTCGCGGGCGAGAAACTGAGCGACGAGGAACGCGAGAAGCTGGTTTCCATCGGGCGGGAGGCGCTGGAGACACTGGCGGAATAGATGCAGACCGGAGAGATACTGAAAAGGAAGATACGAACGACTGAGGACTTGCAGTCGGTCGTAAAGACGATGAAGGCGCTCGCGGCCGTAAACATCAGGCAATACGAGAAGGCTACCGAATCTCTTGATCTCTATAACGAAGTCATGGAGATGGGATTCCAAATACTGTTGAAAGCCCGGCCGCAGGTGACAAGGGGGTATAAGCCCCCGCCTGTTACTGGAGTTGCAGCCGTCGTCTTTGGTTCCGATCAGGGAATGTGTGGACAGATCAACGATCACATTGTTACACGCGCCGCACGCGAGCTCAATGAGCTTTCGCTTTCACCCGAAAAATACGCCGTCGCCGCAGTCGGAGATCGGGCGGCCACAAGGCTCGAGGAGGCCGGGTATTCCTGCGAGTTCGTGTTTCCTGTTCCCGGCTCAGTTTCCGGAATTGAGCCGAAGGTGCAGGAGCTTGTTTTGCTGGTGGAACGCTGGAGGTTTCAGCGGGGCATTGAACACATGTTTCTCTTTTTCAGCGAGCACCTGTCGGGAGCCGCGTACCGCCCGCAAACAGTTCGCCTGCTGCCGCTGGATATCGAATGGCTGCGCACTCTGGAGCGGCGCGAGTGGCGCACCCGCACTATTCCCACGTTCACAATGGAGTGGGAGGCGCTTTTCGCGGCCCTTGTGCGCACTTTTATTTTCACTTCCATATTCAGGGCTTTTGCGGAATCACTTGCAAGTGAAAATGCAAGCCGCCTTGCCGCCATGCAAGGGGCCGAAAAGAATATAGAAGAGCGCCTGGGAGAATTGCAAACTCAATATCATCAGCAGCGGCAGGCGGCTATCACCGAAGAGCTGCTCGATATTGTGTCCGGTTTTGAGGCGTTGAAGGAAGAAAAGTGAAGAGGCGCTTGTATGGCCGGGATTGTGACGCTGACAATGAACCCAACAATAGATACCAGTACGAGCACGAGCTATGTTATCGCGGAACAGAAACTGAGATGCCGGCAACCGCGCGACGACCCGGGCGGAGGCGGCATAAATGTATCAAGGGCGATAAAGAAGTTGGGGGGCGAGTCGAAAGCATTTTATTTTGCCGGCGGCTGGTACGGGGAGAAGCTGAAGGAACTGCTTGATCGAGAAAAAATAGATCATGTCCCCATTCCCATTCAAGGCTCGACACGACAGGACCTGATCATCCTGGACGAGAGATCGAAGAAGCAGTATCGGTTTCAGACGCCGGGACCGGAGTTGCAGGAATCGGAGCTTGACGCCTGCTACAAGGCGCTTTCCGAAATTTCACCGCGACCGGAATATCTGGTGGCCAGCGGAAGCTTGCCGCCGGGTGTGCCCGAGGATTTTTATGCTCGGGTCGGCCGCCTTGCGCATGAGTTTGGCTCGCGCTTTATTGTGGATACGTCCGGCAGTGCGCTGGTGCATGCGGCTCGTGCGGGCGCATTTCTGCTCAAGCCCAATCTGAAGGAGCTTCAGATTCTGGTGCAGCATGACGTAGAGGATGAATCGCGGATAGAAGGGGCGGCGCGCGAGGTTCTCGAGACCGGAGAGGCGGAGGTGCTGGTGGTCTCGCTTGGGGCCGGCGGCGCGCTGCTGGCGACGCGCGAGCACCTTCGGTATCTGCGGGCGCCGACGGTGCCTATTGTAAGTAAAGTGGGCGCCGGCGACAGCATGGTTGGCGGAATCGTTCTGAAACTCGCAGAAGGTGAAGCGATCGAGACGGCGGTTCAATATGGCGTGGCTGCGGGCGCGGCCGCGGTAATGACGCCGGGGACAGAGCTTTGCCGAAAGGATGATACAGACCGGCTCTTTCAGAAAATGGCGGCAGCGCCTGGCTCGGAGAAATGAGAAACTCGGATGGACGAGATATACTAAGTGGACAGGCGGAGGGCGCAGACGGCGCAGCTGAAGGGGGAAGTCAAAGGCACGAAGGCCGAGAGCGGAGCAGGACGGAACGACAAAGAAAGCGACCGCAATCATAGGAGCAATGCAAGGAGAGGATCGGGAGGACCAGGTTACTGATTATGCAGAAGAAACTTGTGGATCAAAAGCCGGCGCCGCCGGTGCGAGATGCCTGGGCGCGTCCTGTTGAGGAGATTCTTCGAGAGCTCGAGGTCGATCCGCTGCACGGGCTCTCTCATTCAGAAGTCAGAAAACGATTGCACAAGTATGGGCACAACAGCCTGACGGAGACCAAGCGCAAGAGCATCATCAGCATTCTAATGGATCAGTTCAGAAGTCTCATGATCGTGCTGCTTTTGATGGCCGCGGCCGTCTCCCTTTTCTTCCAGGAATACGTTGAGGGAATAGCGATTGCGGCGGTGATAGCGATCAACACCGCGATCGGCTTCCTTACGGAGATGAGCGCGGTCCGCTCGATGGAAGCGCTGCAGCGAATGACCAAAGTGAGCACCAAGGCCCGGCGTAACGGTACTGTGAAGGAAATTCCGGCCGATCAGCTTGTGCCGGGCGATATTGTTGTCTTGGAAGGCGGCGACATCGTCAGCGCCGATCTGAGG
The DNA here is from genome assembly GCA_003598085.1 of Candidatus Abyssobacteria bacterium SURF_5. NCBI lineage: Bacteria > Pseudomonadati > Candidatus Hydrogenedentota > Candidatus Abyssobacteria > Candidatus Abyssobacteria bacterium SURF_5. The sequence continues at coordinate 34,018 of QZKU01000128.1, read as the reverse complement.
GTGATTCAGGCGTCAAAGTTGCAGGCGGACGAATCGGCGCTCACGGGCGAATCGGTGCCCGTGGGGAAACATCGGGAGACGGTGGATGCCGACAGCGTGCTCGCCGACCGCAAGAATATGCTGTTCAAGGGGACGGCTGTGACCCGCGGTTCCGGCGAAGGGGTCGCCGTTTCGACCGGAATGGCGACCGAACTCGGACATATCTCGGCGCTCGTGGAAGAGGCGGTACAAGAGCAGACCCCGCTTGAGAAGCGGCTGCATCAATTGGGCAGAAACCTTATCTGGTTGACGTTGGCTATCGCAATATTTGTCGCTATCAGCGGAATCTTCGCGGGCAAGGAAATGGTGCTGATGGTGAAAACGGCAATCGCGCTCGCGGTGGCCGCGGTACCCGAGGGTCTCCCCATCGTCGCCACGATCGCGTTGGCGCGAGGAATGTTCCGCATGGCTCGCCGCAACGCCATCATCAATCAACTGTCTGCGGTAGAATCGCTCGGTTCTACAAACGTGATTTTCACCGATAAGACCGGAACCCTGACGGAAAACAAAATGACGGTCATGAAGTACGCTCTATCATCCGGCGAGATAACCGTCGGATCGGAGGAGGAGGAAGCGAAGTTCCGCAGGAACGGCCAACCAATTGATCCGAAGGCAGACGACATCCTGCGCAATGCGCTCGAAATCGGCGTTTTGTGCAATAACGCCGCGCTGCCGGAACCGGGTTCAAAGGAACAGGCGTCGGTCGGCGATCCTCTCGAAGTTGCGCTCCTTATCGCCGGCGCCAAAGCGGGAATAAACCAGCGGGAGCTTACCGCGGCTCAGCCAGAGGCGCGGGAGGAGGCCTTTGATTCCGATACGAAGCTGATGGGCACGTTTAATAAGTTGAGCGAAGGATTTCGGGTGGCCGTGAAAGGCGCACCGGAGGCGGTATTGAGCGCGTGCTCGTCGATTCGCACTCCGGAGGGAATGAAGGAGATGACCGAGCAGGTGCGCCGCGAATGGCTGGAGCGGAACGAAAAGATGGCGCAGGAGGGGCTGCGGATTCTGGCGCTGGAGACGAAGACGATTGCGTCCACGGGCGAGCCGCCGTATAAGGACTTGACGCTGGTCGGCCTCGTGGGTCTGCTCGATCCGCCGCGGAGCCAGGTGCGCGATTCCATCGCTCTGTGTCACAAGGCAGGCATCAGAGTGATCATGGTGACCGGGGATCAGCCGGTCACGGCGCGCAGCGTGGGCGCCTCGGTCGGCTTGGGCGCCGACGGCGAAGCCGAGGTGATCCAGGGAAAGCATCTTCGTGATCCGGAGCAACTATCGGAGGAGGACCGGCGGCGTTTGATCGAGGCGAACATATTTGCGCGGGTCAGCCCTAAGCAGAAGCTCGACCTGATCACGCTGCACCAGAAGAGCAAGTCCATAGTCGCGATGACGGGCGACGGCGTAAATGATGCGCCGGCGCTGAAGAAAGCGGACATAGGCGTGGCGATGGGATTGCGCGGGACGCAGGTGGCGCGCGAGGCGGCGGATATGGTGCTCAAGGATGATGCATTCTCCACGATCGTCGCCGCCATCGAACAGGGACGAGTCATCTTTAACAATATAAGGAAGTTCATTGTGTATCTGCTTTCGTGTAACGTCAGCGAAATACTGATTGTGTCGCTCGCATCCATTGTGCGCGCGCCGCTGCCTCTGTTGCCGCTGCAGATATTGTTCTTGAATCTGGTCACTGACGTCTTTCCCGCGCTCGCGCTGGGGGTCGGCGAAGGCGATCCGGAAATCATGAAGCGGCCGCCCCGCGACCCGAAGGAATCACTCATCACCCGCCGTCATTGGGGGGCGATATCGATCTATGGAGCGTTGATAACGGTTGCAGTGCTGACTGCATTCGGCCTCGCCTTTGTCTGGCTGGACGCAGATTACAAGCTGGCGGTCACCGTCTCATTCGTCACGCTGGCGCTTGCTCAGTTGTGGCACGTCTTCAACATGCGCGATCGCGACACCGTTCCGTTCCGGAATGAGATCACACGCAACCGGTACGTCTGGGGGGCATTAATCCTCTGCGTGGGGCTGCTGCTGCTGGCCGTTTACCTGCCGATCCTGGCGCTTGTCTTGAATTTGACCGATCCGGGACAAAAAGGGTGGGCCTTGATCGTCGGAATGAGCCTTGTTCCCCTGGTGATCGGCCAGCTATTCAACCGCTTCTTCCCTTAAGCCGGTCCCGCAATCACTATTCCAATAGCTCAACAATTAAGTTGTAAAGGGAGATTTTTCCTGTGCAAGAGATGCGAAAACAGGAAGAGTATATCCGGCGGCCAAAGGGGATCTCTGCAAATGCCCTAAATCGTGAGTGAAGTTGAACAGACTAAGAATTAACGATCCGCGCAAGAGCCCAGTTTGACCGCGGCTTGATGAATGATGATTTTGCAGAAGCCGGCCTCCGGCTTATGAATGAAACCGTCACCTATTACGACGGTTAATCCGGGACGGAATCAGCAGCATCTTTTGATGTCTCCCAAATTATCCATACGGGCGCGAATGTGCTTTCTGGATTGTTTCTGCAATATCGACAGGCAAATCGAACAACAAGCATAATAGGTATTCCCCTCATATGTCGTCTTGAAGTGCATTTCCTTCGGGCCTATCAGCTTTCCGCATACCTGACAAATTGTATGTGAATTCATGGCATCTTCTCCTTGCTGTCATGAGTTCAAAATGCAATTCCAATGCCAGCGCCCGGAACTCTGCACTCCCATGGCAAAACCTGCTCTTTTGGCCAACCCGGCGAGGGGGGAAGACCGATCGGATGATGTTCGATTGTTTGAAATCCGACAGCGACTGTTTCGTATGGGAAAATGGCCGTGACAACAGATGAAGAAAGCCTTTCCTCCGGATAGATTCAGCCATCTATCTTAAGGTTATGAGTCCATTTTATTTACATCCTTTGTGCATCACCGCGACAAAGGGGAAACACCCATGATAAAGACAGGCATCGAACTTGCTGTATCCGGTTTGGAACCCCACCAGAGCGGTGACCGGCAATCATGTTCTTGAGGAGTATCACAATGGATGCTCAAACCGACCTAAGGAATGCGGTTGAGCAGTATCTGGGCGCTTGCCCCTCGAAAATCATCATTCATCGGGAGTTGGGTGATTTTTTCGCAATTAATCGAGGGGATGTGGTTGTGCTTGACGGCCGCTATTATGTCGTAAGCGGGATCGCCAGAGAACGGAGCTTTGGACTTGACGATGAGCCAAAACATTGGGTGAAGTATGCTTTCGAAGTTCCAACCGGAAAGAGGAAGATCATTAAACTGGTGTTTCAGGAGCAATTTACCCTGAAATACGGGGAATACAGGATACGCTGCTTCCGCAGCCCGCTAAAAGAAGGGTATGCGCTGGAACACGTGAGGGGAAACCCCTACTTCATGCAGGGTTGTACGATCACCACCAGCGCAAACGAACACGTGCGTGTCATAGACCACATTGGCGGGCGCACTCTTCTCGATGAGGTTGAGTATTTCAATGGACCGCACGAAGCCTACTTCAACCAGGCTCTGCCTTCGCTGCTCCGACTCTTTCTTCCAAGCCTGACAGCGTTGCATGAGCTGCACGATGCCGGCATCCGCCATGGAGATGTGCGAAGCGACCATTTGATACTGGATAACGAATCAAAGAAGCTTCGGTGGATCGATTTCGATTATGATTTTGTTTTTGATGAAAAGCCGTTTGCGCTTGACTTGTTCGGTATTGGCAATATCTTGAGCGAGTTGGTGGGGCAGGGTGCGAGAACACTTCATAATCTCGCGCGCCGCGTCCCCCCAATCGAGGCGCTTGAGCGCCTTGAAGAAAACGATTTCTCTGTTGTTGAGAACACCCGTCTGATGAACTGGAGGAAACTATATCCTTACATACCGCCCAAGCTGAATCAAGTGCTCATGCATTTCAGTCATGGGGCAGAGCTTTTTTATGAATCGATCCCGGAGATCGTGGAAGATATTGGTGACGCCATAATGTCTCTGCCACCGGCACACTTCGAAAAACAGCAGCAGATTAAAGGTGTTAAATGAAGTCTTCCATTAAGAGAGTCAGGCTCGTTACTGTTCTATGTTTCATCGTTGCCATCACAGCTTTTCACTACGGCACCCCTCATCATCTGATGTTCCTTCCACGTCTTCCTCCAGGCACTGTTCTTTATCCCGGTTTCAGTTTGCGGATGGTGGTTTGGAAAAAAAGGGGGGCTGCTAGCCGCCACTGTGGTTTTCCTCGTTTACATCCATCATGCGGTGACGGTCATGATGCCAACCGCGGAAATGATGGTGGGGAATGGGATTCAGATTGTTCTGTTTTTTATCGCAGGCGCCTTCATTGGCACCTATTCCGATATGAGAATCAGCTATGGCCGGGCAATCAGCGGCGGCAACTTATATTCTCCCGCTGTATTCCCGGCGGAACAGAAGCTTCTGGTCTATCTGGACGATTCCGGCGCTTCCATAAATGCCGTCAGGTATATCGCTCACCTGTTCAAGGGTGCTCCGGATATCAGAGTAACGCCTTTAAAAGTGGTTAATACGCCAGAGGCGGAGCCGTCCTCGTCAAATACAACCAGGGAGAACGGAAATTTCCCCGCGCACATCTCATCGAGTTACGAAGTCGCCACCCTGGCGCGTTCACTTCTGTTGGAAAGCGGGTTTCAATCCACAAGCATCGAAAGCAAGCTTGTTGACCGGAAGAACGCTCGTGTTTCAGACGTACTCCTGGCCGAGCAGGAGTCGGGCGGACACAGCGCGATTGTTGTTGGCCGCCACCGTTTGACGCGGTCGGAAGAATTCCTGTTTGGAAGCGTTGCGATCCGTCTTGTCCGTCAAGCAAATTGCCCGGTCTGGGTCATCGGAGACTCGTCGTCGCCGGAGAGAGTCCCGGATACCGTCCCCGCCGAATCCGCCCCGGAAAGCTGATTTTCTGGGCCGGAAAATGGTAGAGCTTCATGGATTACATCCTGCCGACAAAAGTATCTCATTAGCGGGCGCTTCGGATCATTGTTATTGTTGAATATGTATTCGACGGGTGCGAGTCATGAAATTTCCAGTTCGATTCCTTCTGAACACCTTTCTTGTCGGTGAAGCGGAACGTGAGGAATCCGGCATGCGAGCAGGTCGCATTCTTACAAGTATTCTGTTGATCTCTTTGCTGTCCGGGTGCCATGCGCGAGACTATTGGGGGCATATGGATGACAGGGGGCATGGGATGATGGATTACTGGTATGGAGGAATCCTCATGTGGATAGTCGTTTTGCTCATCCTTGGCATTGCGGTCTACTTTATTGTTGTTGCCGCGCGATCCGGCCGTCGCGAAGCTCCTCCAACCAGACGCGAAGAGACGCCTCTGGAAATTTTGCGAGTGCGCTATGCGAAGGGCGAGATAACGAAAGAGCAGTTTGAAGCGATGAAGCGTGACCTGCAAGAGTAGCCCGTATGCAGCTTACCCTGGCTGAGTAAGGCGGCAAATAGTGGCGAAAGCAGCCATCGAGCGATGAATGCTCCAGCATCTCAACAACCGTCGTCTCCCCGCTCGCCCGAAGATATGTATGCAAATCCGAAGTAGAGTTCGGTCATCCGGACGTTCTTACAGTATTTCTCAATCGCCTCCCACGGATGCCGCTCAGCGAGTTCCTTTGTCACTGCGAAAGGCTTTGTTATAAAGATTGCGAGCGGAACGAGAGCCGACAGTCGGCCCGATGGCAATTTGAAATCCAGAACAACCCATTTTTTCCCCGGTTTCAGGCCATGACAGCCGTTGCGAATCACCTGTTCAAAGCCCGGAACCAGGGTCAACGCAAATGTGGAAATAATCCCATCCACTCCTGATGGAAAAGAAAACGTCGAAGCGTCCTGCTGAACGAGTTCAACGTTTTTCCATCCATTCTTTTCTGCCCTCTTTCGAGCTTGGGCAAGCATCGCGTCTGTCAAGTCCACGCCGATGATTTTCCCGTTAGGTCCTATTTTTTGTTGAAGGAAAGGAAAGTTCAATCCTGTTCCGCAGCCTATCTCGACTACTGTATCCCCTTGCGTCAAGCCGAGTTCTTCCACAGCCCGCTTCCGATAGGCGTATTCTCTGAAACCGAGCAGATAGTAAAGATTTGCGGTAAAGTCATACCGTTTCCCGCGCTTTCGATACAGGTTGATTATTTCTTTCTTTGTTGGAATAGCCAAATGCCCCTCCTGTCCTTTTGGTTTCTTCACGAGAAGCCACTCATTGGCCCCATAACCTTTTGTGATACTCGTTGTCTTCCCCGAAAAAGATGACATCCATTCTGTATGAATGAAAACAGGGAAGGTTTCCACTGGGCACGCGGAGTTCCCCTGCGGGATTTTGGTAGGGAGATGGAAGCCTTCCCTGAAAACCTGTATTCGGTAAGCAAACCCGGAATATTGATCACATTGCCTCCAACTGATATCTTCCTCATCCCGATACCTCTTTCTCCTTTGATCCTTTACATATGGAAAGGTCGCGTGGGATCCGGAGATTGCTTGAATATGCTGGCCAGACTATGACTCAGAACCCAAGGTCAGTTCCCTCACCTAATAGGGGAACTTGCCCGGATAATAGGTGTACCCGTCGTAGAATTTTGGAGAACCGGGATAGCAGTCTCCATACACCGTATCCACGAATGGCCCTTCGTTCATATGGATCGTTGTTCCCTTGTATTCAAGCGATTCCAGTTCCAGGATCGGCCCTGTGGCTGTGCGTTCCAGGTGGCCGGAAAGGGATACTGTCTCGCCTGCTCGGCGCGCTTCTTCGGCCGATTGATATCCTTTTACAATGACAGCCGGATTAAATCCCTTGCGTTCTACTTTGAGTTGCTCCTGTTGTGAGCCAATCGTGAACTCCCATTTCTTATACTCCCCGCCTTCAGGCTCTGGATTCAGAACCACTGGAGCTGTCAACTCGATCCGCTTTTCCGTATAGCGTTCGGGCGCCTTCACAACGGCTGAAAGCTCCTCGGCCATTGCGGAAGATGTCGATCCGATAGCAATAAGCATTGCCGCCGCCACCAATAATTTGATTTTCATCCTACTCACCTCTTTCTGAATTCCTCTGGTCCTCCTGTTTCTCTCCCCCACCAAACAAGGCATAAAAAGTACCAAATGATAAGACTCAACAAATAAGTTCTAAGGGCATTGAGGATAAGAGCTTGGGACGATGCAACTCATTAATGGGACAGGGCTGGAGGAGGAAAAACGGTCTGTTTTTTAACGGTCTGCTGTTTGATATTAAGCAACTTTCAAAAGAGGGGATCCACTCGCATCGATTTCTGCACCGTGACTTCAATTTGCTGAAAAGGTGATGCTGTCGGCCACTCGGAAACAATTAGCGGTTCAATGCCAATCCTGCTATATTCTTAAAAAGTTCGTCAACATTGCGGGTAAATTTAACTTTTGAAGGTAATGGCACGTAAGATTGTTCTGCATGTTCTCATTCCACGCCAGCGAAAAGGCTACAAATGAGCCGCCACCAAAAGAATCCTCATGGCCAAAGCGGCGGTGAGAAAGAAGATGAACTGCTGAGTGCGGCCCGTCATGAGGAGCACGCCCAACGGATGCCCGAGGGACATGGCGAGCACGAGATGGAGGGTGACCATCACAAGATGATGGTGGCCGATTTCCGCCGCCGTTTCTGGGTTTCCCTCATTCTTACGATCCCCATTCTGTTTCTCGCCGAGATGATCCAGGAAGCGCTGGGAGTGCGCGAGCAGTTGAGGTTTCCCGGCGACCGTTACGTCCAATTCGTTTTGGCGAGTATCGTATTTTTCTATGGCGGCTGGCCATTCCTGCGGGGGCTGGGCGAGGAACTCGGCGAGAAGCGGCCGGGAATGATGACACTGATCGCGCTAGCGATTACAGTGGCCTACAGCTACAGCTCGGTCGTGGTGTTCGGCTTGCGCGGAGAAGTATTCTTTTGGGAGTTGGCGACCCTGATCGACGTGATGCTGCTGGGCCACTGGATCGAGATGAGGTCGGTGATGGGAGCATCGGGCGCATTGGAGGAACTCATCAAGATAATGCCGGCGGATGCCCATGTATTCGAGAACGGCGGCACGAGGGACGTGCCGGTGACGGAATTGAAAAAGGGCATGCGGGTGCTGGTGAAGCCGGGCGAAAAGGTTCCGATTGATGGGGTGGTCGTCGAGGGGCGGACATCGGTAAATGAAGCGATGCTGACGGGTGAAAGCAAGCCGGTGGAGAAGGGCGAGGGCGACACGGCGATCGGCGGCTCGATTAACGGAGAGTCCGCAATAACGGTGGAGGTCGAGAAAACAGGCGAAGAAACGTATCTGGCGCAAGTGATCGAGATGGTGCGAAAGGCGCAGGAGTCGCGCTCCAGGACACAGGATCTGGCCGATCGGGCGGCGCTGCTGCTCACAATCATTGCGTTGAGCGCCGGCACTATCACGCTCGCCGTGTGGCTGCTGTTGGGGCAGGCGTTCTCATTCTCATTGGGGCGCATGGTGACGGTTATGGTTATCACGTGCCCGCACGCGCTCGGACTCGCGATCCCGCTCGTGGTCGCGGTTTCGACCGCAATGGCCGCGGGAACGGGGCTGCTGATCCGCGATCGATCGGCATTCGAGCGCGCAAGAAAACTGGATGCGATCGTGTTCGATAAGACCGGCACGCTCACGCAAGGGCGCTTTGGGGTGAGCGATCTCATTCCGCTGGACAACCAAAAGGCGGAGGAAATGCTTCGACTGGCGGCAAGCATTGAAAGCCAATCGGAGCATCCGATAGCGGAGGGCGTTGTCCAGGCGGCAAACGAGAGGGGTGTCCAGTTCCCCACGCCAAAAGATTTCAAGGCGATTCCCGGGAAAGGCGCGCAAGCGCTTGTTGACGGGACCGACGTGAAGGTGGTTAGTCCGGGTTATCTGAATGAGCGGAATATGCGCGTGAAGAATGAGCAGGTCGAGCGGATTGCCGCGCAGGGGAAGACGGTGGTTTACGTGCTGCTCGATGACCGGCCCGTAGGGGCGATCGCACTGGCGGACATAATTCGTCCCGAATCGAGGGAGGCGCTCCACAAGCTCAAGGAGATGGGAATCAAGGTGATGATGGTGACGGGCGACGCCGTCGCCGTAGCCAAATGGGTGGCGTCGGAACTGGCGCTTGACGATTACTTCGCCGAAGTTCTTCCCGATCAGAAGGCGGCCAAGATCAGAGAAGTAAAGGGCCGGGGCCTGTCGGTTGCGATGACGGGCGACGGCGTAAACGATGCGCCGGCTCTGGTGGAGGCGGATGTTGGGATCGCGATCGGAGCGGGCACAGACGTCGCGATGGAATCGGCCGACATCGTGCTGGTGCGGTCGGACCCCCGCGACGTTGCGGCCATTATCCAACTTTCGCGCGCGACCTATTCTAAAATGATCCAGAATCTGTGGTGGGCGACCGGCTATAACATTGTGGCTATTCCGCTCGCGGCCGGCGTGCTGTACTCGGCCGGCATCATTCTCTCGCCCGCCGTCGGCGCGGCATTGATGTCGATTTCCACGGTCATTGTCGCAATCAACGCGAAGCTTCTCGAGCGGGCGCGGAAAGACCTGTTCGTTGGGTGAGAGAAAGGCGCGACGGAAGAGGGCACTGCATGCCGTGTCGCTACCTGAGCATGAAAAATGTTTTCGGTTTTAAATTTCACGAATGAGATTCAGAGGAGATGTCGTCTTAGAGAACACAGCAAGCCATGTCGCTACATCGGTTTTTCAACCAATGAATTCAGGCAGGGGTAATTTCTAGACGCAGGAAGCGTTGAAAGGAGGGGCGCAATGGTTAAATGGACTTCCCGCTTTCCGATAATTTGTGCCACCGTCGGTCTTATCATAGCAGGCATCTCTTGGTCTCATGCGGCCTTTTCGGATCAGCGCAACATGGTTTCATACCTGCGCGGGCCGTACAACATCGATTTTTTTTATCGACACAATGCAGCGTTTCGGATTTCGGCTGCGATCCATTTCGCGCATGCGAAGCAGCATGATATCCTCCAGTTGACGCCGGCCATTTGCTGCAGGGACATGGACGTCTCGACGGACGTCGAATATCTGCATTGCCTCTACAACCCGCCGCGAACGGAGCCGACGATGGAGTATTATGGCCCGTATGTGGCGCAGAGCATTTTCAATTTGTATCGAGCCATTGATTGGACGCATATGCATCACGAGCAGACGTATGATATTTTGTCGGAGCGCTCGATTCCGTGGCATGAGAAGAAGCAATGGACCGATCGCGCGGTCGAGTATTACCTGGAAACATTTGACATTCCTCGGAGTCCGGCGCCACTCGACGTCACGATGCGGCGCGCCGCGATCATGATGAAGCCGTACTTCACGCTGTTCCGCAACTACTATCCCCGCTCGAACAATTTCTTTTATGCAGCGCACTGGTGGCATCCGGTGATTTATGAGGCAATGATGCTCGGGGGAAACGACGAGGAACAGGAATCAATGGTCATGCAGACGGATGTCATCTATTTTTCTCAGGTGCTGGAGAACCGCCCCCTGAGGATGCTGCTCAGTCGCGAGGCGATGCCGCGCTACTCGCGTCTTTCGCCCGAGTCGGCCAACATATTCGATAATCTGCACATGCTTCACGGGATCGCCTACGATATTCTGGCGTATGAGGGCTGGTCGCTCGAACAGAAAAAGGCGGAAATGGAGCGGGTGATTCGGGCGATGAGCTATCAGCCGGGCGACCGCGATCTCGCGCGCAAGTTCATCATTCCGCACCCCGACATGGACCCGCGCGTGTACTACGACTGGATGCAGAGTGGCGAGGGCGACATGACGCGCATCATGAGAGAGATGCTCGACGAAATGATGCCGCATATGATGCAAGGCGGAATGGACGAACAGATGCGCGGGAGGGTGTTCCGGCAATTCGCGATGAAGATGCGGCCGGGAATCGAACAGGGTGAGAGCGAGGGTTCGCTGCATGACGCGCTGAAAAAGCTGATGCCGGACATGCAGATGTCGCACGAAGCGATGGAGCCGGGCGTTGCGGACGCAAAGATGGTTGAGATGATGTTAGAAGGCTGGCGCGAGAAATATGGGAATCTGCCCGATGTTGCGCCGATTTCGATGGACGTCGATCCGATGCCGCCGGTTCTTCAGGATGAGTAGCGGACCGTTATTTTTCAGAAACAGGTTTATGACGCCGGATTAAGCGAAGCAAATCAAAACGACGGGAGCGGGCTATGGAAAAGATACTGGTACAACTGGTCCTGAAGAGTTTCGTTCTGCTGTCGTTGTCGGTGGCGCTGGCTTTCTGCCTGCCGCTCGGCGCCACGCCGGTCGATGCGGCCGACCATTATAATCTTGAGGAAGGGCTGCCGGCTCAGGTGGTCGATTCACTGCCGACCTCATACCGGAACCGTGAGATTCAGGGCGCATTCCGATGGGACCATACGCATGCCGGCGGGGAGGAGTTTCGGCCCGAGGTCAGGTTCGAGTACGGTTTTGCGCTGAATGCGCAGGCGGAACTGACGGTGCCATTCCAATTTGGCGAGGCAGTTGAGGACGACGGCATTGGCGACATCGAGGTCGGCGCGTTGTATAATTTCAATCAGGAATCGCTTGTGATTCCCGGGATTTCCGTGTCGGGGCACGTTGAGTTTCCGACAAGCGACGACGGTAAGGGCGTCGATACGACACTGAAATTCATCGCGACGAAGACGATTGGAGCAACTGCAACGTTTCAGCGGGTTCATTTTAACGCCGCCTGGAAACATAATGATGAGGATCGCAACGATGAACGCGAGGATCGGTATGTCGCGATCATCGGGTACGACCGTGCCCTGACAGCCGACCTGCTGCTGGTAGTCGATCTCGTTCGCGAGCAGGCCATGGAAGACGACGAGGAGTCCAATATCTTTGAGACGGGCGTGCGGTATCAAGTGACGCCGCTTACCGTGCTGGCTGCCGGCGTGGGTTTCGGTTTCGGGGATGAATCGCCGGATGCGCGGATAGTTGTCGGATTTCAGCATTCCTTTTAACCGCGGCCGCTTGGAGGATTTCTGAATGGGGAGAAAGGATCCGCTCGATGAATACAAGAAGAAGCGGGACCTTCGGAAGACATCGGAACCGGCAGGCAAGAAAAAGAAGAGGTCGGAGCAGCCGATCTTCGTAATCCAAAAGCATGCCGCCACCCGGCTCCATTATGATTTTCGCATTGAAGTGGACGGCGTCTTGAAATCGTGGGCGATTCCGAAAGGGCCGTCTCTAATCCCGAAAGAAAAACGTCTGGCGGTGCCGACGGAAGACCACCCGATGGATTATGCCGATTTTGAAGGCGTGATCCCTGAGGAGGAATATGGGGGCGGCACGGTGATGGTGTGGGACAGGGGAACGTACCGCAACATGAAAGAAGAGCGCGGCGAGCCCGTTCCGATGTCAAAGGCGCTCGAGCATGGACACGCAACCATCTGGCTTGATGGAAAAAAGCTGAGAGGCGGTTATGCGCTCACGCGTTTCCGGAAAGGCAAGGACGAGAGCTGGCTCCTCGTGAAAATGAATGACGAGCATGCGGACGTCGAGGGCGACGTGACAGTGGACCGGCCGGAGTCGGTCATAAGCGGCAAGAGGATTGAAGAGATCGGCGGCAACAGGCATGAGTAAGGGTAAATAGTAAGCCTGCTTACGGATAGCTGACCGGGCTGCGGGGGAAAATAAAATACTCAAAAGGAGAAAGAGCCATAATAGCGCCGTTTATCTGAAAAAGGTATACTAAAAAGAGACACTTCTTTCGCGCGCGAGACAGATATTTCGCAACCTGATCTCTCAGGAGTGATATGCAGATTTATGGCTCAAGAAGGTTCTTCCCGCATTATCGAAGAAGGGAGAAATTGCTGGCGAATAGTTAAAGCACATCGAGTCGCTTTCCTGGTCGATGCCGCGAACTATTTTGCAGTTCTCGCTGACGCGCTTCTGCGGGCCGAGCGACAGGTTCTGATTATTGGATGGGACATCGACAGCCGCATCGAACTGATTCGCGGTGATTCTTCCGGCGAATATCCGGCACGGCTGGGTGAATTTCTCAAAGCGCTCGTGTCGCGCACGCCTCACCTTCACGTCTACATGCTGGGCTGGGATTTCGCGTTTGTCTATGCGTTCGAGCGCGAGTTTTTCCCGATTTACAATCTGGATTGGGCGCATCGGCGACTTCATTTTCAATTTGACGGCACGCATCCCATCGGCGCATCACATCATCAAAAGATTGTGGTTATCGATGACAAGATTGCGTTCTCCGGCGGGATCGACCTTGCAAACCGACGCTGGGACACGCCCCGGCACGCCACTACCGATCCGCTTCGAACCGACGCAGGCGGCAAAGCGTATGCGCCGACACATGACATACAAATTGCCGTTGATGGTCCGGCGGCGGAGGCGTTGGGCGATCTCGCGCGCGAACGATGGAGGCGAGCGACCTGCCGTCGTTTGCGAAAGAGGTTTGAGGGGGTTGTCGATGCATGGCCGGAAAGTGTAAAGCCGGATTTGGAGAATGCGGATGTTGCGATCGCGCGCACGGAGCCTGCATATAAGAGATATCCCGAGGTCCGCGAAGTCGAACGGCTGTATCTGGATTCGATCGCGGCCGCCAAACGGTTCATCTACATAGAAAACCAGTATTTTACCTCTTCGATCATCGGGAAGGCGCTGTTGGACCGGCTGAAGGAAGAGGACGGTCCGGAAGTTGTCATGGTGGTGCCCGAGCGCAGCGCGGGCTGGCTCTCCGAGTCGACAATGGACGTCTGCCGCACGCGTCTCCTGAAAAAGCTGCGGGCGGGGGACATTCATCACCGGCTTCGTGTTTATGTTCCGGTAGTTCCGGGGCTGGGAGAGGATTTTGTTGAAGTACACGACAAATTGTGCATCGTTGACGATGCGCTTGTGCGAATCGGATCGGCGAATCTTTGTGATCGATCGATGGGCATCGATACCGAGTGCGATTTGGCGGTGGAAGCAAGGGAGGACGGTCACATTAAAAAAGTAATCGCCGGATTCCGCAATCGGCTCCTCGGCCAGCATCTGGGCGTGCCGGAAGAGATGGTGAGCAGGACGTTCGAGTCAGAAGGTTCGCTGATCAAGACGATTGAGAAGTTGCAGGGAAATGAGCGAACTCTGGTTCCGCTGGAACGAGAGGCGCCGAAATGGCTCGACAAGATAATGCCGGGCAGCTCGCTTATTGACCCCGAACGTCCCATTAAGGCCGATCGGCTGGTTCAGATCCTGTTGCCGAAGGAAGACCTCAAGAAGAGTTACATCAACTTTTTGGGTATCTTTTTGATCATCCTGCTTGTGGTCGCGCTGGCGGGCATGTGGCGCTGGACCGCGCTCGGCGAATGGTTCAGCATGCAGAATATTCTGCACGAGGCGAACCAGTTGAAGGGAAACGCGTTAATGCCCATCTTCGTGTACCTCTTCTACCTTATCGGCGGGCTGACGTTCTTTCCAGTCATGGTGATGATTCTCGCGACTGCGCTCTTCTTCGAGCCATTGCGAGGATTTTTCTATTCGCTTACCGGCTGCCTGTTAAGCGCATCCTTCTCCTACTTTCTGGGACGCACTATGGGCCGCAATATCGTCCGCAGATTAAGTGGAGCAAGCGTCAACAAGCTGAGCGAGCGCTTGGGGAAAAACGGGCTGACGGCATTGCTCGCGCTGCGAATTGTTCCGATTGCGCCCTTCACCGCCGTCAATATTGTTGCCGGCGCCTCGCACATCCGGTTCGGGTCATATCTCCTGACTACTTTCCTCGGGCTATTCCCGGGTATTTTTGCCATCACGATACTCGGCCACGGACTCGAAACGCTTATCCATGATCCATCACCCGGCGGTTTCGCGTTTCTTGGAGGATGGGCCGTCCTGACGATAATCATATTTGTGGGAATGCGGAAGTGGCTCTCCAAATATTCAAATGGCGCAGACAAGAACCGATCTGATGGAAAACCGAAGCACGGAAGTTGAAATCAAATCCGCGGCTCCGACCGATACCATATATCTGAGAGTCGTCAGCTATAATATCCACAGGTGCGTCGGCTCCGATGGGAAACGGAGGCCACAGCGCGTGGCCGATGTGCTGTCTGAGCTGGACGCTCCGCTCGTAGCCCTGCAGGAAGTTGATTCGCTGGAGAGCGACGGATCGCAGACGGACTATCTTGCGCAAACAACGGGCCTTACCGCGATAGCCGGCCCGGCGATACGAAATGGTAAGGGATACTATGGGAACGTTCTGCTGACGCGATATCCTGTTATACAGAACGAGTGCTTCGATATCAGCGTTCACAGGTGGGAGCCCCGGTGTATCATTAATGCAGTTGTGAATGTCGATGGCGTGGCGGTGAGGGTGCTTGTGACGCATCTGGGATTGAGGGCCGCCGAGCGCCGCAGCCAGGTGGATCGCCTGTTGAAAATCTGCTCGAGCAACTCGGATGAGCTTTTGCTTGTCGCCGGCGATATTAATGAATGGGCGCCGCTGAGCCCCCGGATACGGGCGCTCGATGCCTGTTTCGGCAAATTGCCGGCGCCACGCACGTTTCCCTCTTTCTTGCCGTTGGTGGCTCTTGACCGAATCTGGGTAAAGCCGAAGACGGTGCTGCGCTCGATCCGCGTTCACAAGAGCTGGCATGCGCGTATTGCATCTGATCATCTTCCGATTGTCGCCGAACTTGCATTTGCTCCGGCCACGCTTGCGGGTGCGCAAGACGGAGAAACCCGCCTATGAAGATCTTCACGATTGGGCACTCCAACCGATCGGCGGAAGATTTCCTCTCGCTTTTGAAGAAGTATGGAATTGAAGCGGTTGCCGATGTCCGGCGCTTTCCTTCCTCTCGAACGAACCCCCACTTCAATCAGGAGCACCTGCGAGAGTTTCTGGACAGAAACGAGATCGGCTACGAATGGTTTGAAGATATTGGCGGGCGCAGGAAAAAGCTGAAAAAGACTTCCGTAAACATGCTCTTGAGAAGCGCCGGCTTTCGCAATTATGCCGATTACATGCTTACCGATCAGTTCCGAGCCGGCGTGGACGCGCTCCTGCAGATGGCGCGGCAGCACGCGACGGTTCTTATGTGCGCAGAGTTACTGTACTGGAAATGTCATCGCATGCTGATATCCGATTATCTTGTGGCTCACGATGTTGAGGTGATCCACATCATCGATCATGAGCAGGCGCGGCGGCATGAGTTGCTGAAAGGGGCAGTCGTGACCGCTGAGAAAATGGTTGTTTATCCCGCGCCCACCCCTGAGTGCTCAGGTCCGACGCTGAAGTAAAACCCTCCTTGACAAAGCACGTGTTTATTTTTATACTTTAGATAAAGCAGGAGTGGATGCTTTTGCGGTAAGGGGATGAAGCATCGAAATGATTTAGAAGCACCATCAAAAGTTGTTTCCGATTTGCCACTTGTAAGTTTCCCTCTGTAGTACTTTCTGTATTCCCCCGCTCAAAAAGAACAATGGGAAAGCCTCGGAGTCTTGGTTTTCAGCGGATCCCGCAAAGATTTGGCTGGGCCCAACGAAAAGAGGCAACTGCAGAGTGTCCCCGGACCGCGAGGGAGGACAAAATGAAAACGAATTCTCTTCTGCGTCCATCGCTCTTGGTTTTTGCGATCGCTTTGAGTTTTGCTTTCGCACCTGTTGTGGCGCAAGCTCAACCCGCGAATGCTGAATGTATCTTCTGGGAGGGTCCTGATGTCCGCCCGACAGCGGCAGGAGAAGCCGGCGGGATGTCGGAGTGCCCGTGTTTTCTGACCGGAATCGTCAAGAACATGGGAATCTCGCCTGCCTATTATGTGCATGTTCTGGCGAGCACATGGGACATCAAGACGGGCGAGCTTATACACACAACCTGGGCTCAAGTGGGGGCAGGCACTCTCGAACCGGGCCAGGAGGAATTCGTACGGTTTCCGACCGGCCTGCCGGAATACGATAATCCGGACTACGAGCAGCAAATTTCGCTCCGATGGAAAAAAGAGGAAATTGCCGCGGAAGTGGTCAACTGCACCATAGAATCGGCGGCCACCCGCTATGACGGCAGTTATACGGCGTCACTTTACGGGTTCGTGCGGAACATAGACGACAGGGCGGGATTCGTTCCCGATCTGCGCGCGCGCGTGCTGGACAATCAAGGCAAGACCGCGCACATCGTCACGGCGCAGATTCCGCGGATTCCGATCGAGCCCGGCGAGATGCTGCCGTTCGCGCTCGCGATTCCGGCTGTCGCGCCGACGGACACGATCGATCTGATGATGGATGAGGCGGTGAGTTAAGATTTTCAGATTCTGATTCTGTCTTGTAAGAAAATCGTCCGCGACTATTGAAAAATCATTGAACCGCAAAGGCGCGGAGGACGCAGAGGCGGCAAAAGAGGCTTCCTCCAATTCCATGTTTTTCTCTGCGAACTCTGCGCCTCTGCGGTTGAGAAAGACTCGAAAAGTCGTCTTCGCCCCTTTTTCTTCCTTGCTGATACCCTCGCGAATCCTATCCTTCCAAAACGGTCTCACGGTACGTACGTATTCAGAGAAAACTTTTGAAGAAGATTTTACGTTAATTTCTCTCATGCGTCATTTCTCGAAAGAGCCGAAGCCGTTCCCTTTGGACAGGATTGTACAATTGTGACAGATTTAATGATACGACAGCAGTCATGAAATTTGTTGACAAGGCAGTCTACGCCGATTTTCTCGGACAGCGATTTCTGAGAGCAGACGGATCCAGAGGGAAAAGAATCCGGAGCAGATTTGATCAAGTTTATGAAAGGGGGTCACATGAAACGAAAGCAGTACGTCTGCCTGGTCTGCGGCTTCAACATGATCGGCTTTCATCCAGACCGTTGTCCCTTCTGTGGCGCAGCGAAGGAGCATTTCATAACAGTTGAAGAGTGTTCGGCCCGTTACAAGGTGGTGGCTACGCCTGTCAGCGACAGAGTGACGAGGCTGAATTCAGACCCTCCCCTCGGCATTGAGCACGCTGCCTACCGCATCGAGACCGGCGGCGGCGCCTGTTGGATTGACTGTCCTTCATCTTTCGACTCATCCCTGAAACGGGCGGAGAAGATTTTTTTCACTCACCACCACTTCCTCGGAGCTTCCAACCTGTACAGAGAACTCTTCGCTGCCGAGGTACAAATTCACCGCGATGACTCGGTCCATGAGATCTGCCGGCCCTTCACTTTCGATGCCGTCTTCGATGAAAACTTCGTTCATCAGGGAATTGAAGCCTTCCATGTCGATGGGCATACTCCGGGCTTCACCTTTTACCTTTTCGAGGATGTGCTCTTCATCTGCGACTACGTTTTTCTTGATGACTCCGGCATGAAGTATAACCCTTTCGGTCCCGCGGGCCAGACCGTCGAAGGGGGCCGCCGCATCCGCGACATCCTCGAAGGGCGGAAGCTCTCCCTCGCCTGTGGCTACAATTATGTGATCGAATATGATGACTGGAAACGCAGGTTCGCTGCCGGACCGCTCTTTGGCGGATACTGAGAAAGTGGTGAAATGCAATAGGTGGTTGAAGCCTAAAGGAGGTCAACATGAGAAAGATTCAAATAATGATAGTCATTGCAGGGCTGTTGTTCTCGCTTACGGCGAACGCGCAGAATCAGCAGAATCAAGAGACTCAAAATGTGATAAAAACAATAGGGCCGTTACCGCGAGACCTGGAAATTCAACTGGCGCTCAGCGCGCTGCCGCCACACCTCAGAGACAATGCAACTGTATACGTTTTGAACCCTGCCAAGGGGTTCGAAGTCGCCCGCAAGGGCAGTAACGGATTCCACGCCTTTGTCGCTCGAACCGGCGATGATGCGTTCAGAGGGTCCTGGCCGTTAACGGAATATAGAGATGATATTCTCTATCCGATTTCCTTTGACAAAGCGGGCGCGAAGGCGCAAATGCGTGTCTTTTTTGACGCCGCAGAGATGCAGGCCGGCGGTACTCCTCCGATCGAATTGAAGAAGATCATCCAAGATCGTTACAAGACGGGATACTACAAGGCGCCGGAACGCGCCGGCATCTCATACATGCTATCTCCAATATTGAGGACTTACTTTAATCCGGAAGAAAGCGACCGTGTCATCACCACGAACTATCCGCACATCATGTATTACGCACCTGGTGTTTCCGGTGAAGACATCGGCGCCGGAGAGCTCGGGGGCATGTACCCTTTCGTGATAATGCCTGGCCCTCATGGATACATCGTCCAGCCTCTCGGCTTGATGGAAAGGGCGGCTATTAATAAAGAGTATGAAGAAATGCTTTCAAGACTCTGCGAAATCAAAGAAGAGTGGTGTTTACCAAAAGAGAAATAATACGAAAGGAGGATCGACGCATAAGGTTCGCCGGACAAGGCTGAATAACAAAACACCGAGCCGGCGTCCTCGTTCACTCCGTATTAGGGACGCAATTCCTGAAGGCTGGAAATGATATGGTCGCCGAAAACAATGGAGAAAGGATTGTAAAAGCCGGCTGGCAAAATTGGGAGGGAGATGCTACCGAAAGCCTTACCCTAAGAGAAACGAAAGAAGGTATTTTTGTTGAGAGCATTATAACGAAAAGTGGACCGGAGAGTTTTACTGTACGGTATACGATTGCCTGCGATGCTTCGTGGCGAACAAGGAATTTCGAAATCATATTGATCGAGCAAAACGAAAAACTAAGGCTGGAATCAGACGGTTTCGGCAGATGGTCGCATGACCCCGACGTCGGCGCTGAGATCAATGGAGCAGTCGATATTGATATTTCGGCCACTCCTTTTACCAACACGCTTCCTATCCGCCGCCTGAGACTTAAAGAAAATGAAACCAAAGAGATATCAGTCGTTTATGTTACGGTTCCCGAACTCAATGTCTCGGCTGAGAGACAACGATATACCTGCTTAATCCCTAACAGGCGATTTCGCTTCGAGCAAATGGATACTGGTTTCGTTCGCGAGATCGAGACGGACCAGGAAGGCTTGGTGCTCATATACCCCGGGCTTTTCAAGAGAATACAAGAAACAGAATGACCACCGGACAAGCAGAACGGGTCATTGACATATGAAGTGGCGCCAGCCATCGGTTGCAAATGCATAAGCCGGAAGAGGGCGAGTTTCTCGGAGGAGTCCATGAGGAATATCAAAGAGTAGGAAAGGAGGAACATCCATGCAAAAAATCACGCCACATTTATGGTTTGATAAAGAAGCCAGGGAGGCGGCCGAGTTCTATGTCTACGTTTTCCCTAATTCAAGAATTAAGGATACGACGACGCTTCACGACACCCCATCAGGGACGGTGAATGTCGTCACCTTTGAACTTTCGGGACAGCAATTTATGGCTATAAGCGCAGGTCCGCTTTTCAGATTCAACGAATCGATTTCTTTCGTCGTGCACTGTGATACCCAAGAAGAGATTGATTACTACTGGGACCAGCTCTCCGCGGTCCCCGAAGCCGAGCAATGTGGATGGCTGAAAGACAAGTACGGCCTCTCGTGGCAAATTGTTCCCGTCGCCCTGGACAATATGATGAAGGACAAAGATAAGAAGAAGGTCGCGCGGGTGACCGAAGCGTTTCTAACAATGAAGAAACTAGACATTAAAGCCCTCGAGCGAGCATACGAGGGAAACAAATAAATAGAAGCCGCTCGACAATTCAAAAATCGTGCGGTTACTTCCTTGACAATAGTTGCGATTGTTCGTATAATAACGAACGGAAAACGAGAGATTTTCCCGGTTGGGGATGTAGCTCAGTTGGGAGAGCGTTTGACTGGCAGTCAAAAGGTCGAGGGTTCGATTCCCTTCATCTCCACTTGAATGACAGAGAATGGCCGCTCAGCGATTTGAGTTGGGCGGCTTTTTTTCTTCCTTTGCCGATACTCTCGCGGCTTATTCCTGCGACCCTGTGCCAGGCAAGCCGAAATGTCTTATCCGCTGATTTTACTGATTTTCGCTGATTAGAGACTGCGCACATTATCCTTTAATTGGAAATGAGATTCCCGCTAATTCTTTCGGAACCGCCACACCTCGTCACTGTTGATTATTGCGGGCGGGTTTTGATATCCGTTTCTTCCGCGAACCCTCCAGTATACGGTGGCGCCAGATGGTATCTGACTCCATAAATTTTCGGGCATAGTCCAATAAGGCTGGATTATGCGAAGCCCCAAATTGTTATAGGTAGACCAGAACGAAACCCATGGCGGGACAGCGATATCCACCGCGAATATATCCCCGGGGCATGCGTCCGACATCCAAGTGAATGTGGGAGCGGACGTCAGAACTGCTTCGTTTTGCGGAGATGTGAGATGTATCGTTGTCAGAAAACAAGCGGTCGGCTGAGTAACCGTAAAAGTGTTCGTTGCGATAGTTATCGTTCCGTTGCGGGTACGACCGGTATAGTTTGCCGATACGTTGTAGTTGACCATTCCATTGCCGGTTCCTGAACCGCCCGACGTGACAACTATCCATGAGCTGTTGGATTGGGCGCTCCAATCGCAGTCACCGGGCGCGATCACACTCACACTTCCCGGACCGCCAAACGGATCGAAGGATGTGAATTCAGGCGAGATGGAGTAGGAGCAGGTGAGCGCCTCCTGCTGAATTGGAAAGCTCTGATCCTCGACATTTATCGAGCCGAGGCGTGGTGACGTCGAAGGATTCGACGAAACCGAATAATACACAGTCCCGTTCCCGCCGCCGCCGCTGCCCCACGTAATGTGAATCCAGTCGGCGTTGCTGATTGCGTTCCAGTCGCACCAATCGTCAGTCGTCACATCGATTACGCCATCGCCTCCGTCAGGACCGAAAGTCTGGCTCATGGGGGAAACTGAATATTCGCAGTCGCCTACGTACTCATCCGAGCCCATATCAAAGCCCGCGGCAAAGGGGCGAAGGTCTTCTTCGATATCTTCGTCGGGCGCTCCTGCAGCGGTTCCGGCGTCGATGCAGGGTGAGGATGCAAGAAGGTGATAGTTGCCGACTCCGGCAAATTGTGGATTTGCATCGATATTGCCGGCTTCCCAGTATAGCGCGCAGTCCGGGCACCAATCGGGCGGGTCGATGTGAACGCCTCCCGAACCGCCCATTACATCACTGTAGCGAACGGTAACCGAAGAGGGGTTATCCCAACCCGCTATGCCGATTTGGCTTCCGGTACCGGAATTGTCCCACAGAATAGAATTTGTGACGGTCACGTTCGAGCCGTTGATGCAGTCAATTCCGCCACCGCGTTCGCTCGCGGTATTACCAACAATGGAGCAATTGGTGATCATCACCGACGCGTTGCTGTTGGCTTCGATTCCGCCGCCGTCCTCCGCCGTGCTATTGCCGACAATGTTACAGTTGATTATGGATATTGATGAGTATGTGCAATACATTCCGGCCCCGTCACTGGCTGAGGTATTGCCGGCGATTATGCAACGTTCGAACGCCGATGCCGATTCTGCCAGATAAATACCGCCGCCGTTTCCGATATCGTCGTTATCAAGGATGACATGGCTGGTTGGCGCCGAGGTCCCGCAGTTGCTCACCACGCAGTTCGCGACCGTGGGCGAGGAACCATCTATACAGATGCCCCCCCCATTCCCGAGAGCAAAACCATTTGTGATTGTGACGCCTACAAGTTTTGAGGAAGACGTCTCACTCTCAGTGAAGATGAATCCTCTCGCGCTATTTTGACAATCGATGACGCAGTTCTGCGGCCCGTTCTGAGAGCGCACCGTGATCTGTTTTCCATAGAATCTGACGTTGGTGTTTCCTGGACCCGTGTAAATCCCGTCGCGCACGATGACAACATCGCCATTGGCTGAGGCGTTGATCGCTTCTTGAATAGTGGGATAATCGTCCGGGACCACAAATCCACCCACGCCCACGGCTTCCCATGCGTCTTTCACAGGGCCGGTCGAAAAACCGAGATCGGCCGCCGCATCCACCCATGCGCTCCGGGCGTCGATGAACTGGGAAGACGGAAGGAGGTAATACATATTGGCGCGCATAGCCACTGCCGCGGCGTTCGCAATTCCTATTCCTGTGACATTGTAAGGCTCGCCATCATTCACTCCACTGCCCCCCTGCGCGAGGAGGTAAAACACAAAGTTCTGAACTCCGTTGTTGGTGTGCACGCCGCCGTTGTCGTCCGGTCCGACATACCAGTTCGTGCCCTCGTAAAACGATGGCTGGCCGAAACGCTGGGGATCTCGCAAATCTCTAAGCGCCTCACTTTCCAGCCAAGAATCCTCTCCGATCAGCCAGTCCGACTGCCCCGGATTGCCCAATGGATAAGCTCCTGTGCCGTCCGGCTGAAAGGCGAATTCTACTGCGGCGCCCATGATATCGGCGAAGGATTCGTCAAGCGCGCCCGATTCGTATTCATATATGAGACCCGAAGTGTGTTCGGTGATCGCATGTCCGTACTCGTGGGCCGCGATATCCAGAACAGCAAGTGGATTCGCCGTGACCCCGTCGCCATCGCCAAAGTGAAAGTCGCTGCCGTCCCAGTAGGCGTTCACGTACAGGTCGCCCGTATGCGCATTGGCCCTTGCAAAGCCGCCGGCGCCGTCAAAGCTGTTTCGGCTCATCGTATTCATGACCCAGCTTTGAATCAGTGAGAAATTGAAACCAAGGGAAACTGCGGCCGGATCGGCGCCGTCCCAGAAGCTTATCGCTTGCTGCTCCCAATCAACCACGTCTTCGTCATAAACTCCCCAGACGTTATCAAAGTTATAAACAAAGAAGTTGCCGTTATCTTCTTCCCATCCCGCCATCGCCGCAAGCGCGCCATCTTCGCCCGGGAGACGATATCCCGACACCTCTTGGTGTGAACCGACACCTGTTGGCCCCGCAAATCTGATGCTGTTGTAGCCCACGATCAGTTCGCCAGAATGGGCGTCTACGTAAAAAAGCCACTGGCCGGGAGATTCACCACTGTACGCGATTACAAAATGATAGGCCAGGTGAGAGCCATAAATAACAAGGGAGGGCTGCCTGGCAAGACGGGTGCCTGCCTTGCCGGCCATTGCGGCGTAACCGACCTGCAGGGCAGCCTTCGAGTCTGTTCCTGGCTGTGTCGAGACTCGAAGAGCCGGAAGGTACTTGCCGTGGATAAGGTATATTTCATCCTTGCTGTTGAGGTGAACGATAAGCTGCCCGCCGACTACCGGCAGGCCCCTGTATCGCTGCTCCAGTCGAATATGCGTGAATCCGAGTTCATCTCTCTGAATCCTTGCGACCACAGCTTCAGAATTCGCCGCTGTCATGAAAGAGGAGACGGCTTCAACAGCGGCCTTGCCGACATTTCCACCGGAAACCTTTTGCGAGCTCCGAACATGAACGGTTCTTAAGTCACTCAATAAGTTCGAACCGTCATGCCCCTGTGAGAGGATCGCATTGCCCTGCTGAGCTCTGAAAGCGAAGGCATATGGCGGAAGGGAAAGGAGCATGATTATGGACACGGTAATGATGTAGGCAGACCGATAGCGATTCATATTGGGACTCCCGCGCTTCTTCTGAACTTCTTGGGGTGAAATGTGTCGAGGAGATTCTATAATTAACCAATAGGAAAAGTCAAACGGTTCTGAAAATCGGTTTCCAGACACAGGAGACGCGTCCTCGATTCGTTCCAGGGGCTTATCCCGTAGTAACCGAAGAAGTGGTGTTTTGGGCCTGATGTGACCGCTCGAACGCTGACGGAATCAATGGCGTACCGTTCTTGTTGAACGGCTTCGCTGCCATCAGACGCCGCTGCCGTTGAAATTATCACCTCGGATTTCTCGCCATAGTCCGGCGTCAGCGCCAGCGCTATCAGTATGAGGAAGAAAATTGATCTTGTGAGGTGCCCCATTTCCATGCCGCCGCCCCGCAAGAGGCTTGATATCGTGTTGATCTCTCAAATTCACCCCGGTTTATCTGAAGATGTCGTGCCTGTGTCTGGTTAAATAGAGTATACCAGAAAGAGCGGAGAGCCTCATGGAATGGAGCCGGGGCGGGCACGCACAAACAATCGTATTCCTGCTTCTAAATTCGCAGTTGGAAGCTCTGCCACCTGCTCTTCTTCATCCAGAGTTGAAGAACTGTTTGACACGCGCCTGTTGCAATGCTATATATGGTTCTATTGATGTTTTAAGAGATGAAGCATCGGGCAGCACTGGTTGCCGTTGTTGTACCTCGGCCCCTCTTAACTGGGAGAATGCGGATGTGCACCTATTGCATGCAGTACGGGCACGGGCATGAGTGGTATCTGAATCCGGAGAATTATACCGAGCGGGCGAGACAGATGCCGCACGTGGTCGAGTCGGGCATGATCGAGATATTCGGCGGCAACGGGAAGATGGATCTCGAGATCGGGACGGCGGCCGGATTCGACATGCTGATTCCCGATCTTTCGGATAAAGAAAACATTGAGGCGCTGAATGCGCTCGCGCCGAGCCGGCACGGCGGACAGATCGTCACCATCGAGGAAGTGAGAAAGATCATCGATCTTTCCGAGGGCGATCACCTGCTGTATGTTCCCTGTTACTGCCGCCAATATTTCGGAGCAGTCGAGCGGCTGACATGCCTGTGGCTGTATCCGGTCTCAAAAATGGTTCAGAAGAACCGCCCCTGGGAGCCGCAGAAGGAAGTCTCGAAGACTGAGGCGAAGAAGCAACAGCAGTCGTTTCACGAGGAGGGATTGGTGGCAGGCATCTACTGGACTCCGCTGCCGATCCCGATGGTTATCTGCAATTGCGAATTCCCCTACTGCATGGCGATGCGCGCGCGCAGGCACTACGGGCTGACCAATGTGACGCGCAAGGGGCATTACGTCGCTCGCATCGATAACAACCTGTGCGACGGCTGCCGCGGCCGCGGTGCCGGCGGCGGCGGCGCTCCGCGCTGCGTGAGCCGATGCCAGTTCGGCGCGCTCACCTACTCCCCCACCGACAGAAAGGTCGTGGTCGATCAACATCGCTGTTTCGGGTGCGGCGTGTGCCAGGTCGCCTGCCGCAAGGGCGCCATCAGGCTGGCGCCGCGGCGAACGTTGCCGGCGGTCGCGGAGGAATTTTAATTATGGCTGCAATGCGCCCGACGATTGTCTTCAATACCGGAAAATGCGAGCATCCGGAGGAATGCCTTCTGTGCGTGAAGGCGTGCCCGCGCAAGTGCATCGGGTACATGCAGGCGGAGACGCCGCCCGCGGGCGAGGCGCCGAAATCCTGGAAGCTGGTGAGCGCATTCATGGTGACGTGCGATCTGTGCAATGACTGCGTGAAGACGTGCCCGAAGGGCGCCATTCGGATTACGGCGTGAGCTTAGAACCGGCCGCCAGTCCATGAATTGAGACATATTCAAGAGTGGCCGAATGAATTCGGCCCTACCGGGGCGGGCGATTAATCGAGTCGCCCCTACGCAAGCCCTTCCTGCTCTCCCCTCGCAATGATTTCCCATCACAAGATTGCCTTGAAACCTCTCTGATTGCTTTTTGGGTATTGACAGAATGAGGAATTGATGATATACTGTATTACAACAGCAGACAGTAATCCATTTAGACGGGCCCTCAATCACGCTGAAAGGATAGCCAATGATAATCCACATAGATCCTGCGGATGGATTGCCGATATATCTGCAGATTGCAAATGAAGTGAGGCATTCGATTGCGGTTGGCGCATTGAGGCCGGGCGAGCAGCTTCCGTCCGTTCGAGAGGTAGCCGAACAGATAACGGTGAATCCGAACACCGTCGCCAAGGCTTACCGGGAATTAGAGCTTCAGGGGATACTGGAAACCCGCCGCGGGACGGGCACATTCGTTTCCCAGCAGGCGGTCAAGATTTCCCGCAAAGAGAAGGATCAGATTCTGATCAAGCTGATTGACAGGCTCCTTGACGAAGCCCGGCATTTGCAGGTAAGCGAGGAGGAGTTGCTCCGGCTGGTTACGGAGCGGATCGAGGTGTTCGAGCAGGCGAGGAAGAGGGAGGACATCCGCATTGTCTGAATGTGCGATTGAGGCAAGAGGTTTGACGAAGCGGTTTGGCCGGAATGTAGCCGTGGACGGCCTGGAATTGGCGATTCCGTACGGCAGGGTGTACGGGTTTCTCGGAAGGAACGGCGCGGGCAAGACGACGACAATCAAGATGCTCCTGGGGCTGCTGTCACCGACCTGCGGGAACATTTCGGTTCTCGGGCTGGACCCACGAAAGCAGGCAAAGGCGATCAAGCTTCAGGTCGGCTACGTTGCGGAAAATCAACGTATGTATGGCTGGATGAAAGTGAAAGAGATCCTCAAGTTTACCGCCGGATTCTATTCAACGTGGGATAAAGAGCTTGTGCAGGAATCGATTGAGCGGTTCGAACTGGACCCCGAGGCAAAAGTCAAATCGCTTTCACAGGGCCAGCGGATGCGGCTTGCGCTGGTCCTGGCGCTCGCGCACAATCCGCGTTTGCTGATACTGGACGATCCAACGATGGGTCTTGACCCGATCAGCCGGAAGGAATTCCTGAACGACATCATTTCCTCCTTGCGGGAAGGAGGCAGAACGATTTTCTTTTCGACTCATCTCTTGGCCGAGATCGAGCGAGTGGCGGACAGCGTCGCCATTATCGATCGAGGCAAGCTTAAGGTAGCGGGCGAGATCGATTTCCTCAAATCGACCACAAAGGGTATTCGGCTGACATTTGCCGATTCACCGCCGAAGCAGATTTCGGTCGAGGGTCTCCTGCGGGTGCAAACGAATGGACGTGACTGCGTCATAACGGTAAAGGATTTCAGCGAGACAAAGGTTGACGTGCTGCGGCTGCAATATGATCCAGTGCATCACGAGGTAATCGACCTGAGCCTGGATGATATCTTCAGCGAATTCGTCTTGAGCTGACGAGGGCGGATATGGTTTTCTGGAAAGAGTGGCGCGAAACACGTTTTGGATTCCTGGTGACGTTATTCTTTGTCACCGGGTTATATTACAGTCTTCCCAACACAAGCGGTCTCATTGAAGACTACTGGCTGAGTATGTTCCTCCTGTTTTTCGGAATCGGATTTGCAATCGTTTCCGGCTCGGGCGCATTATCTTCGGAGATCGAGGGCGGCACTTTGTCGTTCCTCGTCTCTCAGCCACTCCTCAAGGAAAAGCTCCTCGCAGCAAAGTTTCTTGTTCGCGGAGCAGAAGTAACCTTGATATACTGCGTTCCAACAGTGGTGGAGTTGGTCAAGGACACAGGCCCCGTTCTTTTTCTTGCTCGCATCCTGAATATGGCGTCTCCGTCGATCGTGGCCCACCCTGCTTTTGCCGGCGTCTGGGATGACCGCCTTCAATGGATGTGGGTGCCGCCGTATCTCGCGCCGCAATACCTGCTGTTATCTCTGCTGGTTGTTGTATTCATTTTTTCCGGCACGCTTTTGCTTTCCACCATTATTCCCAGGAAAGTGC
This sequence comes from Candidatus Abyssobacteria bacterium SURF_5, assembly GCA_003598085.1. Taxonomy (NCBI): domain Bacteria; kingdom Pseudomonadati; phylum Candidatus Hydrogenedentota; class Candidatus Abyssobacteria; species Candidatus Abyssobacteria bacterium SURF_5. The sequence continues at coordinate 5,625 of QZKU01000128.1, read as the reverse complement.
TGCCGGCAATATCGGGCGTAATATTAGCCGCGGCACACTTTTCATTTCGCGGAATGGCAATTCTGCAGAAAGTCGATTCGCTGGAGCAAGTCAAAGGAGATATCCTTCTGCTTCTCATATTGATTCCAATCATGGCGATATCAGGTATTGTTCTGTTCAGCCGGAGCGAATACTGAAATGCTCTTGTGGAAGGAATGGCGCGAACTGTTTGCGATACCACTGCTCTCGGTGGCGGCAATTACCGCCGTCTCTCATATCAGGTGGGAGAACTGGCGTCCTGAGTACTTTGAGGTTCAATTCTGGGCAGTGGCGCTCCTGTGTCTTTCCTTCATTTTCCTTTTCGTGGGAGCGGGAGCGATTGCGGGCGAGCGGGAAGCCGGCACATTCGAGTTTCTTATGGCGCGTCCTGTGGGGCGGCTGCATGTCTACCTCATCAAGTACCTGCTAAGGGTTGGCTGCCTTATGCTCATCCTTGTATTGCTGCTGGCGATTTTCAAGCTGATCAGGCCAACTCACAACCTGAACCTGTACGACGTTTTCCGGAGCGTTGTTATCCTGTTCTCTTTCCTTTTGTTCACGCTATCAGCGTCTGTTTGTTTTTCCTGCATTTCTGAGACTCCGCCGAAAGCTTTCGCATCGAGCCTCGTTTTCCTTTGCGGAAGTATCTTTCTTATCAATGCTTCGCCCTTCTTTCGCTATGTCTGGTTATGGCGTCAATCGCTCGAGGACGTGTGGGTGGAGTGCGTATGGTTTTATGGCTTGCTCTCTGTTCTGCTGGCAGGCGCAGGCGGCTTTGCTCTCGTCAGAGGAATGGTACTTTCCTACGAATGGAAGCGTTTGGGGATCGCGTCAGTCCTCCTTTTCCTTATTTTCGTCAGGTCGCTCTCATCGAAAATCTGGTTGATTCCGATGCTGGCCTCGTCTGCAGATACGGCATCAATTAGTTTGATCCGTGGACCGGCAGAGAATATTCTTCCTCTTCTGGCCGCGAAAGGTGACGGCAGAAAAGAAATACTAAGGTGGTATTTCGAGACGACCACAGACAAGAAGGTGGACAGGGAACTTGTGGAGGCGCTCCATCATCCCGATGCGGTTGTGCGCAGCGAGGCGGCAAAAATGCTTGGCGTTCGGCGGGCGGCTTTATCGCGAGTGGTCGAGGGAGCGACCCCTGCGGTCGTGAGCCTGCTGGATGATCCGAATGATTCTGTCGTGCATAGCGCTCTTGAATATCTGCTGGCAGAGAAAGCTCCGGAAGCCAGGGATAAACTGATCGCGCTTTTGAGTCATCCCAACAGCAGCATCAGGGTGAGAGCTGTGATGGCAATAACGGACCTCGTGCAGCAGGATGCGGCGGAATATCTCATTCCCCTGTTAGATGATGAGAATCCGCGCGTATGCAGCATGGCCGCTTCCCGGCTCTGTTCGCTCAATCATGGCGAAGCTCAACCACGCATTGTTCGTTTGATGCAGGAACATCCGCTCGCCTATGTTCGCGAAGGTATAGCGAAGAGCATGGGGAATATGACTGGAACTCCCCCATGCAGTCCGTTGATACAGGTTCTTTTCGATGAGAATGCGCGCGTCAGCGAAAGGGCGGCCGAATCGCTGGGGAAACTACGGTGCGAAGAGGCGGCTCAGCCTCTTTTGCAGGTAATACATGAAAACCCTGCACGGCATCGGAAGGCAATTGAGGCACTCGGGCGAATAAGAAGCGCCGAGGCGAGGAGGCATCTTCAAGAATTATTTTCACAACCCGATCTCGCTCCGGTCCTGAAGCTGGAGACGGGCTTTGCGCTCGCGGAATCGGGGGACCTGCCAGCAAGACAGTACTTGAGGGAGGAACTTGCAAGACTTTCTCGCCAGCATTCGAATCCTTTCCTCAGGGACTATGTCGTTCGGTTTGCAAGGATGGGAGATTATTCCACTGTTCCTCTGCTTATCTCGTATCTGGAGGATCGTTCTCAAACATATCATTATTCTCAACGAAACCATTATGGCCAGATCCTCACGGAATTGACGGGCAAGCATTATGGCTGGGATGCGAAGAGGTGGACCAAATGGTGGGAGAAGAATAATGAAGAACTACTGCCGTCCGCCTATGTACCTCAAAATCCCCCTTAAGAGACTGTCCTATTGGGGTTGGTGCCGATGACAGAGCGGTATCGACAAGTCGGAGTGACCCGTCATTCCTGCGAAGGCAGGAATCCAGGGTCTGGCAGAAGAAGACAAATCTCAATCATGGGACAGCCTCTTAATCCCCCTTTTTTAGAGGGGGTTTCTCGGGCCGGCCCTGCTCGAGGAGGATCGGGGATTCGTTCCGAACGCGCTCAATCCAGTTCAGCAGGTTTGCCTGCTCGCTCTTTACGATTGTTCATTCCAACCTTCTCGCATTTGACGTCACGCGAGGAGCCACGCTCGCGGCCGCAAGGAAACGGAGGGAATTAAGATGAAGAAACGAATAATTTTTCTGAGTTGTGTGTGGACGGTTTTGATAGCATCGGCAAGCGCTAATGCAATTCCGCTATCGGAAAATCTCGAGGGCTACTACAAATTCGATTTCACCGACGGCGTCACATATGCTGCAAAAGTCGAGCAGGGTATCGGCGCGATCAAGGTATACGTGCTGCCGGATTTGCAGACTGCGTATATCGGGATCATTGTGGGGGACGAGATTTACTTTCAGGATAACGCGCCCTATTGGGCGGTGCTCAGACAGGTGAATGAGGATACGGCATTGATCAGCGTGACGAATGCCGATACCGGAGAGATGCATGAATTTTCTGTCGTGCGAATCGGCGAGCTCGCGGCATCTCAGATCGTCGAAGAAATCGAGCGGACGAATGTTGATGCGGCCTGCGGCCGGAATCTGAAGTTTATCGGGCTGGCGCTCGCGATTTTTGCCAACGATCATGACGGCGAGCTTCCGAATGATCTTTCAGAGTTGCATCCATATTACGTGTCCGATTTGATGACATTCGTGTGTCCGGCGCGCGGGGGAGAATTCGTGGATTTCGATACGGATTATGTCTATACTCCGGGATACAGTATTGACAGCCCGAACGCAGGCGAGGAAGTGACGGTTATCGAGGTTGAAGGCAACCACGCGTCGTTTGCCGGACACGTCCTGTATCTGGACGGGCATGTGGAGAAGGACCTGGGCGATTGAGGTCCGTACTCGGGGTTGTATTCATAGATGCAGGTTTGAAGGCGGGCGACTCACCGGGTCGCCCCTACGGTGGCTGTTTCCGGGCTTGTGCCCGCGAAACTGCAGTCCTGCGGCGATCGTTTCAGGTTAATCGCCGAACCCGGACTGGTGTTCATCCGCAGAGTTTTTTAAATGACTTTCCTGGCTGCTTGACTTTCTTTTCCCCTAGCCGATAAACTTTTATAACCGAAGGCCTAATTTTGGAAGAATGAAATTGGTTTTCTATCAGGGAGAGGCGACAGATGAGATGGGATAGCAGGCGCAAGGTCTTCCTAATCGTTCTTGTTTTCATCTTTGTTTTCGGCCCAAGAAGAGGTTTGGCGGCTGAGCCGGGCGCGGTTGCGATCGCATCAGCCCCCGCATCCGCGGTGTATGTTCCGGACGATTTTCCCACGATACAGGCGGCTCTCAACGCGGTCACCGATATTTATGTGATCGTGCGAGACGGCATCTATACGGGAGCGGAGAACAAGAACCTCGATTTTCAGGGGAAACCAATCAAGCTTGTTTCTGAGAATGGCGCGGCCAATTGCATCATCGATTGTCAGGGAGACGGAAGGGGATTCTATTTTCATTCCGGTGAAGGCGCAGATTCGGCAGTTAGCGGATTCACGATCAGGAACGGTATGGACGGCGAGACTTCAGAGGGTGGAGGCATTTTCTGTGAGCGCGGAGCCTCCCCCACGATTACGAACTGCACCATTACCGCCTGCGCAGCGAATTTCGGTGGAGCGATCAGTTGCAGGGATTCGTCTCCCATCATTTCAGCCTGCACGTTGACAGCAAATGAAGCCATGTATGGAGGCGGCATATACTCGACGAATTCTTCTCCGTTGATCAGTGGATGCACGATTGAAACAAATTCGGCAGAGGAGGGCGGAGGCGTCTTCCTTATTCGAGGCGCTCCAATAATAGCGGAGACGATTCTCCGGAATAATTTAGCGGATAACGGCGGCGGAATTGTCACTGATGTGGACTGCACTCCCACATTTTGGAATTGCCTCATAGAGAATAATGCCGCCTTATGGTGGGGCGGCGGCTTTTTTTGTTCTTCATCCTTCGTCAACATATCCAATTGCACCGTACGGAATAATACAGCCGGCTGGGGCGGCGGCGGATTTCACAGCTATCAATCCCATAATAACGTAACGAACAGCATTTTCTGGGGGAATTCCGCGCTGCTCGGGAACGAAATTGCGCTGCAGTCCTACGATTCGACCGCGTTTGAGAGCAGCGACGTAGAGGGAGGCAAAGCGGCGGCTTATGTTGAACCGGAGGCGAGTCTGTACTGGCTTGAAAGCAATATCAGTGCGGATCCGATGTTCAGCCAGGGCCCGCTCGGCTCGTCTTATCTTAGCCAGACAGATGCCGGCCAGGCATCGGACAGCCCGTGCGTGGACGCGGGAAACGACGAGGCTTTGCTTTTGGGCCTGCAGATGCTAACCACTCGCAGCGATCAATTGGATGCGACCGGAGTGGGAGACGCGGGCATCGTGGATATGGGTTACCATTATCCGATAGTGGAAGTGACCGGCCTGCAGGAAATCTCGTTGATTTCACCGGCCGACGGCGCCGCTCTTTCGGCGCCCCCGCTGTTTGTCTGGACGCCCGACGGCGGGACGAGAGACGCGTTCGCCATTGAAGTGAGCACGAGCGCCGCTTTCACAAGCTACTATTCGACGTATGAGAATTTATCTCAGATTCTGACCGAGACTCAATGGGCGATGCCGTCGTTCCTGTGGAGCAAGGTTCCCGCGGGAGTTCCCTTGTATTGGCGGGTTCGTGGGATCGACCTGGACTCGGCGGAGCGGCCGATCGTTACCAGCAATGAGATTTGGTCGTTTCAGAAGAATTGAATGAAGCGAATAGCGAACCACGAAGACAAAGCAGAATTTTTGGAACCACAGATGCACCCAGATTCACACGGATCAAGAGAGCCGCAACCAAAGCAAATCTTTTTCTATCACGAATGTCCCGGATTACAGCCGAATCAAACGAATGAACCAACTTTTTCTCACCACGGATTTTCACGGATTATCACGGATTCGAAAAACAGACCACCACGAATTCGCACGAATTAGGCGAATTAGTAAAGCAGTCCTCAGTCCCCGTCCACAGTCTACAGGGAAAGGATTCTTCTATCCGCAGACGCCGTCCCGGACTCGATCCGCAGATTTCGCTGATTTACTCAGATGCTTGACCACGGATTTGCGCGAATTACCAGGGATTGAAAAGATATTTTCTATCCGCAGACGCCGTCCTGGACTCGATCCGCAGATTTCGCTGATTCACTCAGATTAGCAAAGCAGTCCTGAATGCCCGGTCCGCGGTCTACCGGAAGAGCATAATCGTCACATTGCTCCTTTCCTTCCTGAATCGAATCCCGCGAGGCGTGGGAGTTGGAGGACGAAAGCAACATG